>CAKVVS010000151.1:0-3983 GCA_934834395.1 Parahaemophilus parainfluenzae
CCTCCGGCTCATCACTTTCACCGGTAACAAAATCCATACCACAATCCTTCATATCTTTTTCTTTTCTATCAACATATTTAGTTAAAACATCAGGATCTGATTCAGGGAATAAAGCATCTGCATTATGCAACCGCCAATGATCATGTGGTGGCGGAGGCTGAAATCCGCCAAAAGAACAACCAAACAAAGTTAGAGATAATAATAGCAGTAGTGTAAATCTCATCTTATCGTTTCCTAGCCTATTTTGATTTTAGAAAGTTAGTGTATCACTTCTTAAAGTTAGGTTATTTAATCATATAAGCACTAAAAAACATATAAAAAAACCGCACTTTAATCTCTCAAAGTGCGGTCAGTTTTACTTCAGTTTTTTGCTATTTGTTTAATGCAGTAAGAATGTCATCAACACGTTCTTTTGCATCACCAAAGAGCATTTGAGTGTTTTCTTTGAAGAATAATGGGTTTTGAACGCCTGCGTAACCTACCGCCATAGAGCGTTTGAATACGATAACGTTTTGTGCTTTCCATACTTCTAACACCGGCATACCTGCGATTGGGCTGTTTGGATCTTCCATTGCAGCAGGGTTTACGGTGTCGTTTGCACCGATAACCAATACCACATCGGTATCTGCGAAATCATCATTGATTTCATCCATTTCAAGCACGATGTCATAAGGTACTTTTGCTTCCGCCAAAAGCACGTTCATATGACCCGGTAAACGACCTGCAACAGGGTGAATACCAAAACGCACGTTAATGCCACGCTCACGCAATTTCGCTGTAATTTCAGCCACTGGATATTGCGCTTGTGCTACCGCCATACCATATCCTGGTGTGATGATTACAGAGCTTGCATTTTTGAGTAATTCAGCCACTTCTTCTGCGGTTGTTTCACGGTGTTCGCCTTGTTCTTCATCAGAAGACACTTGAACATCATTACCAAAACCACCCGCAATAACGCTGATAAATGAGCGGTTCATCGCTTTACACATAATGTAAGAAAGAATCGCACCAGAAGAACCCACTAATGCACCGGTAACGATAAGCAAGTCATTGCTTAGCATGAAACCTGCTGCAGCTGCTGCCCAACCAGAATAAGAGTTAAGCATTGAAACCACAACCGGCATATCCGCACCACCGATAGATGCCACTAAGTGCCAGCCGAATGCAAGGGCAATCGCGGTCATGAGTAACACTGGGAAGATATTATCTGGGTTGTTTAAGAATGCCACCATCAAGAAAGCAGAAACCACTAATGCCGCTAAATTTAATTTATGGCGATGTGGCAACATTAATGCTTTTGAATTGATTTTGCCGCTTAATTTACCGAATGCTACGATAGAACCCGTGAATGTTACCGCACCGATGAAGATCCCTAAGAATACTTCAACGTTATGGATATTCATTAACACAGGATCAGTTTCGTGTGTTAAGCCGTAGCTGTTAAAGCCTACGAGCACTGCGGCTAAACCCACAAAGCTGTGAAGAATCGCAACAAGTTCAGGCATTTCAGTCATTTCAACTTTTAATGCACGTTGAACACCAATCACGCCACCGATGATCATCGCAATGATGATCCATAATGTGCCTTCAGATTGTGGGCCGAAAATGGTTGCAACAAGGGCAATTGTCATACCGACAATACCATACCAACAACCGGCTTTTGCCGTTTCATGTTTAGAAAGACCGGCTAAGCTCATAATGAAAAGTAATGCAGCGATAATATAGGCTGCTTGTACTAAACCTTCAGACATCGTCTTCTCCTTAACCTTTTCTAAACATCGCCAACATACGTTGGGTTACACGGAAACCACCAAAGATGTTGATGCTTGCCACCAAGATTGCCACAAAGGCTAATGCATCAATAAAGAAGTTGCCTGTTGGTTGTCTAATTTGCAGTAATGCACCCACAATGATGATACCTGAAATCGCATTGGTTACCGCCATAAGTGGGGTGTGTAAAGCGTGGCTGACGTTCCAAACCACGTAGTAACCAACTACACAAGCCAATACGAATACGGTGAAGTGAGAAAGGAATGCCGCTGGCGCCACAGATGCAAGCCAGAGGAATAACACACCTACACCCGCCATCACACCGTATTTGATGCGAGGATCAGCTGGTTTTTCTTCCTCTTTTTTAACCGCACTTTGTGCCGCTTTCGCTTCTTGTTTTGGTTGTGCTGACACTTGGATTTGTGCTGGTGGAATTTCTTCTCCATCACGTACCACAGTCACACCGCGTAATACCACATCGTCAAAATCGATATTGATCTTGCCGTCTTTTTCTTTACAAAGTAGTTTTAATAAATTAACTAAGTTTGTACCGTAAAGTTGGGAAGATTGTGTTGGTAAACGACTTGGGAAATCGGTATAACCAATGATTTTCACTTGGTTTTCAGTGGTGACAACTTTACCTGCTTCAGTGTAAGCACAGTTACCGCCTGTTGCAGCCGCTAAGTCCACCACCACAGAACCTGGTTTCATGGAATCAACCATTTCTTTCGTAATTAAGCGAGGGGCTGGTTTACCTGGAATCGCTGCAGTGGTAATAATGATATCCACTTCTTTGGCTTGTTCCGCATAAAGCTCCATCGCACGACGGTTAAATTCTTCTGACATCACTTTCGCGTAACCATCGCCGCTACCGCCTTCTTCTTTGAAATCAATTTCTAAGAAAGACGCGCCCATACTTTGTACTTGTTCTTTTACTTCTGGACGAGAGTCAAAAGCACGTACAATCGCACCAAGGCTATTGGCTGCACCAATCGCGGCAAGACCTGCAACACCCGCACCAATGACTAACACTTTTGCCGGTGGCACTTTACCTGCTGCAGTAATTTGTCCAGTGAAGAAACTACCAAATTCATGAGCTGCTTCAATCACCGCACGATAACCAGAAATATTCGCCATAGAGCTTAATGCATCAAGCGCTTGCGCACGGGAAATACGAGGCACAGAATCCATCGCTAATACATTAATTTTTTTCGACGTGAGTTTTTTCATTAAATCCGGATTTTGTGCGCGCCAAATGAAGCTCACAAGTGTTGCACCTTCCTTCATTTGATCAATTTCTGCATCCGTTGGTGGATTCACTTTAAAAATCACATCCGAATGCCACACTTCTGAACTTGAGCCAATTTTTGCGCCGGCGTCGATAAATGCTTGGTCTTCAAAACTTGCTTTGAATCCCGCATTGTGTTCTACGATGACGTCAAAGCCCAGTTTTAAGATCTGCTGAACCGTTTTTGGCGTCGCCGCCACACGATTTTCGCTCTCAAGCAGTTCTCTAGGTACACCAATTAACATAAATGTTTCCCTCTGGTTGATGAAATTTCAGACAAACTCACGCCTGTCCCTGTCTCTTAAATGACAAAAAGTCATGCACAGTAAATGTATCACTTATTACGGTTATTTGGGGAATTTTTTTAACTGGTTTTACAAGATATTGTGATAGGGATCACAAAAGTGTTGATATGAAAATGTCGTATGCAGAATTGCTCACTTAACCCAATGATTATTCCTGAGAAAGCGATTAATAAAAATAATGGAAAAATTGACCGCACTTAAATTAAAAGGATAAAAAAGCCCGATATGATTTATCGGGCTCTATGTTTAATTTGTACCACCAACGGTGATTTCATCAATTTTCAAGGCTGGCTGACCAACGCCGACTGGTACGCTTTGGCCATCTTTGCCGCATACACCAATACCAAGATCTAAATCGGTTTTATCTGCGACCATGGAAACTTTTTGCATCACATCGATACCGCTACCAATCAACGTTGCACCTTTAACGGGTTTCGTGATTTTACCTTTCTCGATCAAATAAGCTTCAGAAGTTGAGAACACAAATTTACCTGAGGTAATATCCACTTGCCCACCACCAAAGTGCGGTGCATAAATACCGCGATCCACAGAAGCAATTAAATCGTCAAATTTGCTTTGCCCCGCTAACATATAGGTATTCGTCATTCGAGGCATTGGTA
>CAKVVS010000152.1:0-3973 GCA_934834395.1 Parahaemophilus parainfluenzae
CCAATTACTAATGAACAATCTTCTATTGCTTGTTCAAAAGTATCAACAATGTGGGCATTACGTACAACATCATCAGCGCCTGCTGCTAATGCAATAGATTGCTCATCCACCGATTTTGGTGAAACCAAATAAAGATTGGATAATCCCATTGTTTTCATCGCACGCGCCGCTGAACCGATGTTCCCGCTATGTGATGTTTCAACCAAAACAATTCGAATATTTTGTAACATTTTATGCCCGACTTAAATTTGTGGATATTCTACCATAATAACCGCTAAATATAGTCAAGAATTTAAAAAAAATTTTACTTTTTTATAAATTTATTAACACATGGAAAGAAAATGTAATTGGTGGGCTGTGAGAGACTCGAACTCTCGACCGACGGATTAAGAGTCCGCTGCTCTACCAACTGAGCTAACAACCCAACCGGTTAAATAATGATCTGTAAAATAGATGGTGGGTCGTGAAGGATTCGAACCTTCGACCAACGGATTAAAAGTCCGCTGCTCTACCGACTGAGCTAACGACCCACTGGTATGATTTTAAAATGGTGCCCGAAGCCAGACTTGAACTGGCACGCCTCGAAAGGCGAGGGATTTTAAATCCCTTGTGTCTACCGATTCCACCACTCGGGCATCGAGTGATTAACTAACTGCGTGGTTATGGAGGCGTGTCCCGGAGTCGAACCGAGCTACATGGATTTGCAATCCAGTGCATAACCGCTTTGCTAACACGCCGTTAGTTTGGAGCGGGAAACGAGGCTCGAACTCGCGACCCCGACCTTGGCAAGGTCGTGCTCTACCAACTGAGCTATTCCCGCGTTTGCTTGTTGCCAAACAACGGGGCGTATTTTACGGATTTATCTTATTGTGTCAAATAAAATTCGTAAAAAAATTTTTTGATTGGTTAAAAATAATTCAAAAACAAAAGGTGCGATTAAAATAACCGCACCTTTTATTTAAAATTTAGTCAATTCTATAATTCAATGTTATCTAACAAGCTACCTTTCGCTGCTTTCAAGTATTGGAGCATTGACCACACTGTTAAAATCGCTGCCAAGTAGAGTAGTATGATTGCCAATGTTTCCATATAAACGTTATATCGCCAGAGTAATCCACCTAAAGCTAGCATTTGAGAGGTGGTTTTTACTTTTCCCAGCCATGAAACGGCTACTTTATTACGTTCACCCAACTCAGCCATCCATTCACGTAAAGCAGAGATAATGATTTCACGTGAAATCATAATAATCGCAGGGATGGTAATCCAGAAAGAATGTTGATATTCCACAATTAATACAAGGGCAGTAATCACCATCACTTTATCAGCTACAGGATCAAGGAAAGCACCGAAGCGAGTTGTTTGTTTTAGTTTTCGAGCAAGATAGCCATCAAACCAGTCGGTAACACCAGCGATAAAGAAAATAAGAGTGGTAATAAAAGGCGCAGAAGGGATAGGCAAATAAAACGCCAAGACGAAGAATGGGATTAAAATCACTCGGAGAATCGTCAGGAAAATGGGAATATTATATTTCATAAAAATAACCGTACTTTGGTTAAAGATACGTTCATTTTAAAGGATCTACAAAAATAAAAAAAGCCACTTAATGTGGCTTTTTCTTTAAAATTAAAGTTTGTCAGCGTTTTGTTTCAAGTATTTAGCAACACCTTCAGGGCTGTCTTTCATACCTTCTTTGCCTTTTTCCCATTGAGCTGGGCAAACTTCACCGTGTTCTTCGTGGAATTGTAACGCATCTACCATACGTAACATTTCATCGATGTTACGACCTAATGGTAAGTCGTTTACGATTTGGTGACGAACAACGCCGTTTTTGTCGATTAAGAATGAAGCACGTAATGCTACACCTTCTTCTGGATGTTCGATACCGTATGCTTTAGCGATTTCGTGTTTAACGTCAGCTGCTAATGCATATTTAACTGCACCGATACCGCCGTTTTCAGTTGGGGTATTACGCCATGCATTGTGAGTGAATTCTGAGTCGATAGAAACACCAACCACTTCAACACCACGTTTTTTGAATTCTTCATAACGGTGGTCGAATGCGATTAATTCAGATGGGCAAACGAAAGTAAAGTCTAATGGGTAGAAGAATAATACCGCAGCTTTACCATTAACGTGTTTTTTGAAATTGAAGTTGTTAACGATTTCACCATTGCCTAAAACTGCAGAGGAAGTAAAATCTGGAGCTTGACGAGTTACTAATACCATAGTCATAATTCCTATATAAATGTTAATAAAAATTTTGCTAACGCAAAAACTCGGTTAGTATTCTAAAAAAATTGACCGCACTTTAACAGCTGTTTTTATCTATTGAATTAATTAATATTGTCTAAGTTACAGGTGAAATATATGTCAGAACATCATACTTTATCAACCACACTGGTTCATGCCGGACGTAAAAAACGTTTTACCCAAGGGGCGGTAAACCCTGTGGTCCAACGTGCATCTTCTTTAGTGTTTGACACTATTGCAGATAAAAAACATTGCACAAAAAATCGTTATAAGGGAGAGCTTTTCTACGGACGCCGTGGCACGTTAACACACTTTGCGCTTCAAGATTTAATGTGTGAAATGGAAGGTGGAGCGGGCTGCTATCTTTATCCCTGTGGTGCCGCAGCGGTAACCAATGCTATTTTATCATTTGTAGAAACGGGCGATCACGTTTTAATGACAGGTGCGGCTTATGAGCCAACACAAGATTTTTGCAATGTGATTTTGAAAAAAATGCATATTGATACGACCTATTATGATCCAATGATAGGTACTGATATTGCGAAACTTGTACAGCCAAACACGAAAGTCTTATTTTTAGAGTCACCAAGTTCTTTAACAATGGAAGTACCCGATATTCCTGCGATTGTTAAAGCCGTTCGAGCCGTAAGTCCCGAAATTGTCATTATTATCGATAATACATGGGCGGGGGGCGTACTATTCAAAGCGTTAGAACACGGTATTGATATCTCTATTCAAGCAGGAACTAAATATTTAGTGGGGCATTCAGATATTATGATCGGTACCGCAGTGGCTAATGCGCGTACTTGGGATAAATTGCGCGAGCATTCCTATTTAATGGGACAAATGGTTGATGCCGATTCTGCTTATACAACTGCTCGTGGTATTCGTACCTTAGGTGTGCGATTAAAACAACATCATGAAAGTAGTTTAAAAGTCGCCAAATGGTTAAGTGAACAACCACAAGTGAAAGCAGTTTATCATCCAGCGTTACCAAGCTGTCCAGGTCATGAAAACTTTAAACGTGATTTTACTGGTGCAAGCGGTTTATTCTCTTTTGAATTACATAAGCGTTTAAATGACGAAGAGCTTTCAGCCTTTATGGATAACTTTGAACTGTTCACGATGGCTTATTCTTGGGGCGGGTTTGAATCGCTCATTTTATGTAATCAACCAGAAGAAATTGCGAAAATTCGCCCGGGTATTGAACGTAAATTAACGGGCTCATTAATTCGTCTGCATATTGGATTTGAAGATACGGATGAATTAATTGCCGATCTTCAAGCGGGCTTTGGCCGAATCAAATAAGAAAGAGGGCTGTTTATGTAAACAGCCCTTATTTACTCAATCTTTGAGTTGATTTATCATAGTCAGCATTTTTAGCAACTAGAGAAGAACAATGAAACATATTCATATTTTAGGTATCTGCGGGACCTTTATGGGCGGCGTTGCAATGATTGCCAAACAAATGGGTTATAAAGTCACGGGCTCCGATACCAATGTTTACCCGCCAATGAGTACTTTTTTACAAGAGCAAGGTATTGAAATTATTCCTAATTATGATGTGGCTCAACTTCAGCCTGCACCCGATATGGTGATTGTTGGCAATGCCATGAAACGTGGTAATCCTTGTGTGGAATATGTTTTGGATAATGCGTTGCCTTATACATCTGGCCCGCAATGGTTACACGACCATTTGTTGCGTAATCGTTGGGTATTGGCG
>CAKVVS010000153.1:0-3972 GCA_934834395.1 Parahaemophilus parainfluenzae
GAGCGTTACATCAAAGATAACGACGAAATGGTGCAATATGAGTTAATGCTTGCGTTAGATGGTGCAGCGTTGCATATCAGTGCTAATGCGCCAGCAATGAATGATTTAGTGTTTGAGAAATTAGTTGGCGAATATAACAATGTTCAGAAATTAATTACTCGCTTAAGTCGTTATTATCCAGAACCATTATTACAAGGTTTGGTTTATCAACCACAATTAACCGTTGAGTTAATGCGTAATGAAAGTGCGGTCGAAAATTGGGCGAATTCTTTTGTGGCGTATTTAACCGAAAAAGAAACAGAAGCGCATTTATATTCAGCGAGAACGCAATTTAACAGCGAACGCCAAGTATATGAAGCCGTCATTACCGTTCGTAAACATGGTATTGATACCGATTACTTCATCAACTTTGATTTTGTGATGGGCAATGAATTTGCGAAGATTACCGCATTTGGTCAGCAGGTGAATGGCTTACTAGAAGAGGGCGCTTATGTTACTCGTGGTGAAAAAACGCAACCTGTTCAGTCATTTGAACAAGCCGTTGAATGGTTGATGAAAGAATCACGTCGAGGCTTAGAAATTCAACGTTATAAAGGGTTAGGTGAAATGAACGCTGAACAACTTTGGGAAACCACCATGGATCCAAATGCTCGCCGTATGTTAAAAGTATCGATTAAAGATGCTGTGGCAGCAGACCAACTCTTCACCACATTGATGGGAGATGAAGTTGAGCCTCGTCGTGAATTTATCGAAATGAATGCGTTGCGAGCAAACCTAGACGTTTAGTCTAACATTCAAAAATATTACTAAAAATGACCGCACTCAGGGAAACCAAGTGCGGTATTTTTTTTGAGTTAGATCACAAAAATAAAAATAATTCTCAATTTTATCTATTTTTTTATTTTATTCTTTTTTATAATTCTGCCAATTTTGCTATTTAAGGATAACGATATGAAAAAGAATAAATTTTTGGCAGTAACCTATGGGATTTTACCTATTGCTGCGGTATCTATTTCTCCATCTATCTTTGCTGAGGAACAATTAGAGACGATTAACGTTGAAGGTGAATTGAATGCTGAGCGTCAAACACAATCAGCAGTTGAACATAAAAGTGCTGCAGCTATTCAAAAAGAACTCATTCGAGATAATCGAGATTTAGTGCGCTATACAACTGATGTTGGTATTAGTGATAATGGCCGATTTTTAAAAGGTTTCTCTATCCGTGGTGTAGAAGGAAACCGTGTTGGTATCAGTGTAGATGGGGTAAATTTACCAGATAGTGAAGAAAATACCTTATATTCGCGTTATGGGAATTTTAACTCTTCGCGCTTGAGTATTGATTCAGAGTTGGTTAGAGATATTGATATCGTTCGAGGATCAGATGCCTTTAATTCTGGTAGTGGTGCTTTAGGTGGAGGTGTTAATTACCATACTTTAGATGCGCAGGATATCGTTAAATCTAATAATAAATTTGGAGCTTTATTGCGTGGTGGATATGGTAGTAAGAATAGTGAATGGGTTAGAACATTAGGTTTTGGATATG
Source organism: Parahaemophilus parainfluenzae (assembly GCA_934834395.1). Classification (GTDB taxonomy): domain Bacteria; phylum Pseudomonadota; class Gammaproteobacteria; order Enterobacterales; family Pasteurellaceae; genus Haemophilus_D; species Haemophilus_D parainfluenzae_Q. The sequence continues at coordinate 1,544 of CAKVVS010000153.1, forward strand.
TTGGCGATAAAGTGGATGCTATTTTTATGTATTCACAACGTACAGGTCACCAAATGAAAAGTAAGGGAGAGGGTCCTGAGTTTAACTACTCGAAAAGCCAACATCCAGATCCTGCTACTCACCGTTTTCATAGTTATCTAGCTAAGGTTGGTTATCAAATTACGCCTCACCATAAGGTTGGTATCGGTGTTAATGGTCAAAAAGGTAGCCGATATGTAGATGAACGCAGTTATACTTCTTTCGGAAGTGCTTGGCGTGAAGCGGATGACCAAAATAAACGTATCAATATCAACGCATACTACCTTTATACGCCAGAGTCTAACTACTTGTCATTTGGTAAATTGGATTTTGATTATCAAAAAACAGATTTGGCAGCAGTCAACTATAAAGGACTGCGCGATTGGCTAACAAATGAGAAAAAATTAGGTGAAGTTTTTGATCGTCGCATGAAAACTGAATTTAAACGAGTTTCTGCTGAATTAGAAAGTATGCCGTTTAAGTGGGGAGGGGATCATATTTTCTCTTTTAAAACTTATATAAGTGAACGTGAGTTTAAAAATATTAATCATGACACTAATGAGTATGGATTAGATGAATGGTACACCATTCAAAGACCTGTAAAACGAAAATATATGGCGCGTCTTTAAAAGATCAAATTACATGGAATCCTCGTTTTGAAAGCGGTTGGAAGCCAACACTCTCAGCAAATCTCGGTCTTCGTTATGATTATGCTAAACTTTCTCCTAAAGCTTTAAATGCGGCTTGTAGTAAGGCTTGTTTAGCTGAAGGTGAACCTTCTCAAAGTAGCTTCTCAAATTGGAGTGGATTTCTTGGGTTAGGAATACAACCGACAGATACGTGGAAATTCGGTTATCAACTAAGTACTGGTTACCGGATTCCTACTGCTACTGAATTATATTTCAGCTTTACTAATGCTTATGGTACATGGAAATCTAATCCAGGATTAAAGTCAGAACGAAGCATCAACCATACGCTTTTTGCTAAGGCATAAAATGAAAAAGGTATGCTTGATATTAACCTATATCAAACTCGTTATCGGAATTTCTTGTTTGAACAAGAAAGTATCATTGAACAAACTCAATATGGACGGATTTACCAAACGCCAATGCAACAAATGGTTAATGTCGATAATGCCCGGGTAAGTGGTATAGAGGTAAAAGGAAGTCTTAATTTAGATACTGTTCTTCCAGCTCCTAAGGGATTAAAACTATATGGTGCATTAGGTTATAGCAAAGGCAAATTATCTAATTCAACCAGCATGCTTTCAATTCAACCGCTAAAAGCTGTTTTGGGGCTTGATTATGAAGATCCAAATGGTAAATGGGGTATTTTTAGTCGATTAACCTATTTAGGTGGTAAAAAAGCAAAAGATGCGAAAACATTTGAAATTAAAACGCGTTGTTTATCATGGACCAACGATCCTTGGTTAGGTGATTATTGTTCAAAAGAAGAGTTATATCAATCTATTGAAAACTATAAATATCTTAATAAATCTGTTTATTTAGTTGATTTATTTGGATTCTATAAAGTGACTGAAGATATTACATTAAGAGCTGGGGTATATAACCTTTTTGATAAAAAATATCATACTTGGGATGCTTTGCGCGGTATTAATGCACACAGTACAACAAATAATATTGATAGAAATGGATTAGGTCTTGAACGCTTCTATGCACCTGGGCGCAACTTTGCAGCCTCTATTGAAATTCGTTTTTAATTATTAAATTGTTTATAGCAAAGTACGCATAGTAATGTGCGTACTTCTTTTTGTTTTAGGAGCAATCATTATGATGATAGATAAACGCCTAATTAACACGGTGGCCGACAGTAAAAAATGGATTGGAATCACGGTGTTATGGAACTGGGTGGCGTTAATTGGTGGGATTATAAGTGCCGTCGTGTTTTCTTATATTTTACAGGCGGCTTATTTTAATGAATTGGGCCCAATAAGTGCGGTCATTTTGGGCATCGTTTTGGTTGCTGCTTTGGCATTGCGTGCCTTTGCGGGTAAAAAATCGGTGCAGGCCTCTTATTTTGCCAGTACGAAAGTGAAACATGAGCTGCGTAGCCTCATTTATCGCAAATTGGCTTCGATGCCACTTAACCAAGTGAATCAACAATCTACGTCAAACATTATCCAAGTGGCTTCAGAAGGTGTGGAACAACTTGAAATCTATTTCGGACGTTATTTACCTCAGCTTTTTTATAGCTTGCTTGCCCCGCTCACACTCTTTGCTTTTCTGATCTTTTTCAGCTTTAAAACAGCCGTGATTTTGCTGATTTGCGTGCCGCTGATTCCTATGTCGATCATTGCAGTGAATAAAATTGCGAAAAAACCCTTGGCAAAATATTGGTCCATTTATGTGGGATTAGGCAGCAGTTTCTTAGATAACCTACAAGGTTTAATC
>CAKVVS010000154.1:0-3960 GCA_934834395.1 Parahaemophilus parainfluenzae
GTGATGATATAACCATTGATAATATTAAAGAACAATTTTTAGATTTCTCTGGGTACGAGTTTTCTATTAATAAAATATATATTGAAGATTATGTATCTAAGAATACTAAAGAGGAATCATTTTGTTTTATTAATGCTTTTAAAGTTAAATGGAATAAAGTTTTTCCAGGTAAACCTTGTGTTTTGTTTTTGTATTTTAAAAGTAACGAGTATGGTTTTAGTTCTGTATTTAGTTTTCATGTTAAAAGAATTGATGAGTATGTTTTAGATATTTCTAGTATTGAGGACTTTGAGGATGAAATATATGTAGAAATATTAAATTGAATTTTAATGGCTAGATGTTTCAGAAATATATCCCTTAGAATTGAGCATTGTAGGACTAAGTTTTTAGATATCTGAAATGCATATAACTTAAAGTATCTAATACAAAGTGCGGTCAATTTTCAAAGAGTTTTAAAACCTCTCAAAAACTGACCGCACTTTTTGTGTCTTAAATATAGGCTTTGTAGTGTTTTTAAGCAAAATTTGATGCAACATTGTAAGTTTTATTAATAGCTTAAAAAGAGCGAATCACGTACTCATACTGAAGGAAAAACCGCAGCCAAATCTCAAGTTAATGCGGGTGGCAAGGTGAATATTGTGGCAACGGGTGCAGGAAAGGATTCAAACATTAATATTAAAGGTTCGGATATATCAGGCAAACAAGGCACGACTTTGATTGCAGGTAATCAAGTAAATATCGAGGCCGCGGAACAAAACCATCAAGAGAGTAGCACCAATAAGTCAAGTGGCTTTAATGCGGGGGTTGCTATTAAAGTTGGCAGTGGTGTTGCCGCAGGTATTACAGTAGGTGGTAATTACGGAAAAGGCTATGGCAATGGTGATGAAACCTCTTATGTTGCTAGTCATGTAGGAGATAGCCAAAGTAAAACAGTGATTAATGCCGGTGGTGATGCGAACCTCATCGGTAGCCAAGTGAAAGGCAAACGTGTAGAAGTCAATGCCCAAAACCTCAACATCGAAAGCTTGCAAGACACCGCCACGTACAAAGGCAAACAAATGAACGGAAGTGGCAGTGTGACGGTGGGTTATGGCGCATCCGTTGGAGGTAGTTTCAACAAGTCAAACATCCATGCCGACCACGCGAGTGTGAATGAACAAGCCGGCATCTATGCAGGGGATGAGGGGTATGACATCAACGTCAACCATACGGATTTAAAAGGCGGTCTTATCACCTCGACACAAAAGGCGGAGGATGAGGGTAAAAACCGATTTAGCACGGGCACGATTACACATTCAGATATTGAAAACCATTCAAACTATAGCGGTTCAAGCTTTGGTGTGAGCGGCAGTGTGGCAGCGAATTTTGACACACCGTTTGGGAAAGAGGGTCAAGCGCAAAGTAGTAAACAGGCGGTGGATGATGATGGCAATCCGATTTATAGAAACGACCGAGGAGAATTGACCACAGAAGCCAAAAATGCGCAGGGTAAAGACAACGCAAAACAACTTGCTACAGGTTGGGATTCTTTGGAAACCTCAACAGGATTTGGTATTGGGCGAGATAAAGAAAGTCAAAGTAGCGTGACAAAAAGTGGCATTAATACTTCGAATATTGAAATTAGAGACCAAGCGGAACAACTGGCAAAAACTGGTGAAACGGTTGAGCAAACGCTAGATAGCATTAAAACCGATGTAACTACGGATAATGCAGAGCAGCATTCCGGCAAGTTGGAAAATCATTTTGATAAAGATAAAGTGATGAAAGAGCTCAACATTCAAGTGAAAGTTACTCAAGATTTTCGTAAAAATGCCTTCTCAATGATTGATGACTATGTGCTTCCAAAACAGGCTGAATTGAGAAAACAAATCAAGGAAGCCAAAACGGAAGAGGAAAAGACCGCACTTTATGGAGCAATTTATAAATTGCAGTATCAAAAACGTTTGCTTGAAACAGTGGTTGGCATTGCCGCCGGCTCACCGGATGTTGCAATCACTCAAGGAACTTTGCAATTAGCCGCAACGAAGATGAGAGAGGAGACTTTGGCTAATTCAAGATTATTTAAAGGTATTAAAGATGCGAAGACGGGGAAAATTCTTCGTAATGATAGTTATGATAGCGGTTATTTTGATGGAGTAAAATTAGGTGGTGTTCGAATTGATATCAATGCAATTTGTACTCAAGGAGTCGGTTCCTGTGAAAAAAATGCAGATGGGTTAGTTGTATTTAAAGGTGAAAATGGATTGTCATTGGATGATGCTATAGATCCAAATAAAAATCAAAAGGCAAAAGACTTATATGGTCCTACAGGTGGATTTCAATCCGTTGAAGGCGGTTGGTATTCTGACGGAAAAGTAATCACTCCTTATAAACCAGGTAATATCTCTGATCATTTGGTTGAATCTTTTGCAGGTACTCACGATATGCTTGGAGGGCAAATTTGGGGCTGGTATGACAAACAAGGTAATACTTCTCAGAAAAATAATATCCAACAATTTTTATCAGATCGAACAACAGAAATAGCAATTCCTATTTCCGCACCATTTGCTGTATCTGATCTAATTAGTTCGGATATGATGGAAGTACTTTTTAAATTAGGGGGTAATTAACATGAAAATAATCTTATTAATTATTTCAGTGTTTTTGATAAGTGGTTGTTTATATTCTTTTGAGGGTGAATGTTTTAGACCAATCATTCAGGTTGTCTCAAGTAATTGCTATAAAAAAGGAGAAGTGTTCTCATCAATAGCTCATTATCAAAAGCCTTATAGTATAGGTAAAACTGATCAGCAACAGCGTTGGAAAGATGCTGTTAGCTGTGGTAGTAAATATGGAGATCAAGAACTTTACTACATTAATAAAACTGGTAAATACGAAGAATTTCAATCTTGTATGGAAAGGAAAGGATATAAAAGATTTTGGCCCGCAGAATGCGGTTATAAAAATTCCAAATGGGATAAGGGGATATGTAATGAATAGCCTATGCTATTGTAATTCCGGTATCCGCACCATTTGCTTTATCCGATGTAATATCATCAGATATGTTTGAACTTTTGATGAAAATAGGAGGTAAATAAAATGAAATACACCTTATTTATTCTTTGTTTTATATTAAACGGATGTTGGTATTCAAACGGATGTTTTTATACTCCACAAATGGTTAATTGTGTTGATAAGGGGAAAGAATATCCATTAATTGCAGGGTATCAAAAAAAAGAACTACTAGGACATACAAACTCAAAACAACGATGGAAAGATCTTGTTTCTTGTGGAGGAAAGTATGGTGATATAAATCTACACTACTATCCGCAAAACTATCAAATAAATGACAAAAGATATAAAAATCTTGATGAATGTATGAATACTAAGGGGTATATATATCTTTCTCCCGCTGAATGTGGCTATCAAGATCCTAAGTGGGATAAGGGAAAGTGTAACTTATAAAGCATTGAACTTATTATTTAAATAGAGTGCGGTCAAAAATTTGGGAGTTTTTAAATTTTAAAAACAATCTGAAAAATGACCGCACTTTTTGTTATACTCTCACCAATTTTTTCTCAATGCTTAGAATCTAAGGTTAATTCAATGCGTACAAGTCAATATTTATTCTCAACATTAAAAGAAACCCCAGCTGAAGCGGCTATTGTGAGCCATCAATTGATGCTTCGTGCGGGGATGATTCGTCCTCTTGCTTCAGGTCTTTATAACTGGATGCCAACCGGCTGGCGTGTGCTCCGTAAAGTAGAAAAAATCATCCGTGAAGAAATGGATAAAAGCGGCGCACTTGAAATCAAAATGCCAGTCGTGCAACCAGCAGAATTATGGGAAGAATCAGGTCGTTGGGAACAATATGGTCCAGAATTACTTCGTTTTGAGGATCGTGGTAATCGTAACTTTGTATTAGGTCCAACACACGAAGAAGTGATTACGGACTTAGTTCGTCGCGAAGTGTCATCATAC
>CAKVVS010000155.1:0-3951 GCA_934834395.1 Parahaemophilus parainfluenzae
TTACAGGCTCAATCGGGATTTTTGCATTATTCCCAACCTTTGAAAATACAATCAAAAAAATGGGAATGAGTACCGATGGCGTAGCGACAACAGATCTCGCGGAAACTTCAGCTTTAAGTCCATTGAGTAAAAATACTCAGGATATTTACCAACTCAGTATTGAAAATGGTTATGATCGTTTCTTAGATGTGGTAAGCCGTGGGCGTCAATTATCAAAAGATAAAGTGGATAAAATTGCTCAAGGCCAAGTTTGGTTAGGACAAGATGCACAGAAAAACGGCTTAGTCGACGAATTAGGTGATATTGATATAGCCATTGATAAAGTGGTCGCGCTAGTCAATCAACATCCTGATAAATACATGGATAATTTTAGTGTGCAATGGTTAGTTGATGAAGATAATAGCTTCTTAGCTCAATTAGATCGTAAGCTTAAACAAAAAGGTCAAGCGTTACTAACAAATTGGTTAGGATTACCAAAGGAAGTGCATCAAGTGAAAAAACAACTGAATGTGTTAACCAAATTTAATGATCCAAAAGGGCAGTATTTATATTGTTTAAATTGTGGTTCGGTTAAGTAAAACAATAAAATGTAAAAAGGGCGGAATGTAATTTCCGCCCTTATTTTTTTACCTAAATAGCTTATTTTTCATTTTTGATATTAGAGAAAATATTTGCCAAAATTGGACCCGATACATTGTGCCAGAAGCTAAATAAAGCACTTGGCACTGCGGCGATTGGATTGAAATGTGCGGCAGCCAGTGCGGCTCCTAAACCTGAGTTTTGCATACCCACTTCAATTGCCACCGCTTTGCTATCTGCAGTATTAAGTTTAAATAATTTCGCTGCAAAGTAACCAATTAAATAGCCTAAGCAGTTATGTAAAACCACTACGCTGAAAATTAATAGGCCTGATTCTACGATTTTATCTTTACTTACTGCTACTACCGCTGCCAGGATTAAGACGATAGAGATAACAGAGACTAATGGCATAGTTTGGCTTGCTTGCTCCACTTGTTTTTTGAAAAGTGCACGAACAACTAAACCTAAGAAAATTGGGAACAATACCATTTTTAATACAGACATAAACATTGCACCTGCATCAATATCTAACCATTGGCTTGCTAATACATAGAAAATGGCAGGGGTTAATACTGGTGAAAGTAAGGTTGAGATAGTGGTACAAGCAACAGAAAGCGCGGTGTTACCTTTCGCTAAATAAGTCATTACGTTTGATGATGTACCACCCGGGCAAGAACCCACAAGAATTACACCAACCGCTAAATCAGCAGGCAAATCAAAGGCTTTTGCTAATCCAAATGCGATAGCTGGCATAATGATAAATTGACCCGCTACACCAATGAACACAGATTTTGGATGTTTAGCCACTTCACTGAAATCTGCAAAAGTTAAGGTAATCCCCATGCCAAACATCACCAAACCTAAAAGGTAAGGAATGTAGGGTGCAAAAATTTTGAATTGCTCAGGGAAGAGAAAGGCGAGAAGAGCAAAAACAATCGCCCATAATGCGAAAGTTTTGCTCACAAAGTTAGTGAGTTTTAATAACGCTTGCATAGTTGCTTTCCTATTTTGTTAAAAAGAATGAAAAGAGCGGTCAATTTTAAAGACGTTTTTTTGAGATGTCTATGCCTAACTTGTTTGACAGAGAATTAGGAAGTCGTTGTTTGCCAAGCATTTTCATCAAGCAATTGACCAAAATGGCTTTCTACAAGTAGGCGAGTAATATTATTTTGAGGATTGGTAAAGATCTCTCTCGGAGTGCCAGACTCGATAATCTCACCTTCATCCATTACTAAAACTTGATCGGCTATATGTTTGATAATGCCTAAATTTTGTCCAACATAAATATAGGAAATGCCTAAATGTTCTTGTAAATCTAAAATCAGATTAAGCAATTGAATACGCACAGAGGCATCTAATGTACCAAGTGCATCATCGATAATAATCACTTCAGGCTGAAGAATGAGTGCACGAGCCAAAGCGATCCGCTGTTTTTGACTGACCGAAAGATGTTTAATTTTCAGATTCGTATAATCAGGATAAAGCCCCACCAGAGAAAGTGTTTCAAAGATCTTTTCATTACGCGTTTCTTCATCCCAATCGGTAATTAATCGCAGTGGTGCATCTAAGGCTTGTCCAATATTTAAACGCGGGTTAAATGCTGAATTCGCATCTTGGAAAACCATTCTGATATGTTGTGCACGATAGTGAAAATCTTCGAATTGTAACGGTAAATCATTAAATAAGATTTTTCCTGAAGTAGGGGGAGTAATCCCCGCAATCATTTTTACTAAGGTCGATTTACCTGAACCATTTTTACCGATAATCGCAAGCGTTTCTTTACGGTTAAGCGTAAAGCTGACATCTTTTACCGCATAAAATTGCTCTGAGCCAAAAAGTTTGGCAGGTTCATCAAAGGTTTTACTGAGATTTTCCACTTGTAATAATGGCATTATTCGTTTCCTTTTGATTCGGTATTTAGCGTAAGCGGTGAAGTTGCAATTTTATCCTTAAACTGCCGTTCTCGAAGATTAATTGGATGATGGCAGGAAAACTCATGCTGTTTAATGCGATATCTGCTTGGCTTTTGAATACATTCACGCTGAGCAAAAGGGCAGCGAGGTCCTAAACGGCAACCAATCGGCATTTGTTCTAAAATCGGCACAGTCCCTTCTAATGTTCCTAATTTGCTTTTAAAACCTAAGGGACGACTAAAATCGGGAACAGAGTAAAGTAATGCTTGTGTATAAGGATGATGAGGCATTTCTAATATTTGGTCGGTCGGCCCAGACTCTGTATTTTGCCCACAATAAAGAACGGAAATACTATCACACCATTCACTGATACTTTTAAGATCGTTACTGGCTAATAAAATTGTTGTACCTTGGTTTTGGTTCATACTTGAAAGCAAACGGAAAATTTGCAATGCCGTAATGGACTCCAAAGAATTAGTGGGTTCATCCGCAATTAATAATCGAGGTTGATTCGCCACTGCTACGGCAATCATCACTTTTTGGCCTTCACCTTCAGTGAGCTCATTAGGATAACTCGCCATAATATCTTGGTGGTCTTTAATTCCTACACGGTGCAGTAATTCAATAGCACGACGTTTTTTCCAACCAAACCACTGCCACCAACGGCCTTTAAAGGTCCAGTTTGGAATACTTTGGATAAGCTGTTTACCGATTTTTCGACTTGGATCTAGGCAGCTTAATGGATTTTGAAAAATCATTGAAATTTCTTTTCCAACGATTTTTCGACGTTGATTCGGCGTCAGTTTAAGCAATTCAACATCATTAAAACGAAAACGGTCAGCGGTGACAATCCAGTTATCTTTAATGGAATTACTGATTACTTTAGCGATTAAACTTTTACCTGAACCTGATTCACCGACGAGACCTAGAATTTCCCCTTCATTAAGCGAAAGATTGACGCCGTCCACAATTTTCATGCGACCGTTTGGTGTTTGAATTTCAATATTAAGATTGCGAATATCTAACAGCGCCATGGGTTACTCGTAATATTTATTGATTGCTTTACACAATCCGTTAGTAAAAATAATGCTTAATAAAATGGTGAAAATAATAGCAAAGCCCGGTAATAAAACTGTCCAAGGGGCAAGATAAATCAGCTCTAACGAATCTTTAATCATTGCGCCCCATTCTGGCATTGGACGTTGTGCACCAAGAGAAATAAAGCTGAGTGCCGTAATATCTAAAATAGCGACCACAAATGCACGAGAAATTTCTTGCGTATAGACGACACTAATATTCGGCAAGATTGTCGTTTTTAATAATTCCCAGTTTGAAATACCATCTAATTTCAGTAAGAGTACGTAGTCTTTCTTTAGTTCTTGCTGAATAGCTTGATAAATCGCATGTACAAAATAAGGCAAAATAGCCAACAGAGTGGCAAACATGGCATTTATTAAGC
>CAKVVS010000156.1:0-3950 GCA_934834395.1 Parahaemophilus parainfluenzae
ATATTTAGAAGACCAATAGGCATTAAATTCAAGTCCGATATCGGCTAGCTTGGCAAATCCAAAGGAAAAGAGGGCAACAAACGTCGCACCAATCAGTAAACATACAAACTCGAGTGTTTTATGAGAGATACGATGGGTTTGTCGAAGTTTTTTATGATAGAAATAACGTAAATGAAAGATAAGCGAACGTAACATAATGATTGCCAATAAAATAATTCTGCTTGAAATTATAAAACCCTCATCACAGACAGGCAATTGATTTGGCAAAGTGCGTTCTGTTTTATCTGAATTTTTTGCTAAGCGATCCTTTGCGATCCTATTTCTGTTTAAATATTGACAATGTTAGGCGAAACCATTAAAATTCAGCGTCTATTTCTTCTGTCTATTGGATGGAGAGATAGATTTTGTAACAAACATTCTATTATGAATAACATTTAAACTGGAGCTTTTTTAATGGCAACTATCAACCAGCTAGTACGCAAACCGCGTGTGAAAAAGGTTGTAAAAAGTAACGTTCCTGCATTAGAGGCTTGCCCGCAGAAACGTGGTGTGTGCACTCGTGTATACACAACTACACCTAAAAAACCGAACTCAGCATTACGTAAAGTATGTCGTATTCGTTTAACTAATGGCTTTGAAGTAACTTCTTACATCGGCGGCGAAGGTCACAACCTTCAAGAGCACAGTGTTGTGCTTATCCGTGGTGGTCGTGTTAAAGACTTACCAGGTGTTCGTTACCACACTGTACGCGGCGCATTAGACTGTGCAGGCGTTAAAGATCGTAAACAAGGTCGTTCTAAATACGGCGTTAAACGTCCTAAAGCTTAATGGAACTCCGTTAAGTAAGGCCAAACGTCTAAATTAGTAAAAATTTAAATCAGAAACTCCAGTATCACATTAGCTCACTTTAAAGTGCGGTTAATTTTTATAGAGTTTTGGATATCCTGAAGATTAAATATACGGAGAAATTCGCAATGCCACGTCGTCGTAGTGTTGAACCACGCAAGATTCTTCCAGATCCGAAGTTCGGTTCAGAGTTACTTGCAAAATTTATTAATGTATTAATGGTAGACGGTAAAAAATCCGTTGCTGAAACCATCGTTTACGGTGCGTTAGACAAACTTGCAGAACGCACAGGTAAAGAACCTTTAGAAGCATTTGAAATTGCACTTGAAAACGTTCGCCCAACCGTTGAGGTTAAATCTCGTCGTGTTGGTGGTTCTACTTACCAAGTGCCAGTTGAAGTACGTCCAGTTCGTCGTAACGCATTAGGTATGCGTTGGATCGTTGAAGCTGCACGTAAACGCGGTGATAAATCAATGGCTTTACGTCTTGCAAATGAATTATCTGATGCATCAGATAACAAAGGCGCAGCTGTGAAAAAACGTGAAGACGTTCACCGTATGGCTGAAGCTAATAAAGCATTTGCTCACTTCCGTTGGTAATACGCTTTTAAAATTTAAGGGCTTCATCCTCGATGAAGCCTTACCCTTATATAAACAGATATTAAACTTAACAAGGTTATAATAATGGCTCGTACAACCCCTATTGAAAGATATCGTAATATCGGTATTAGTGCGCACATTGATGCTGGTAAAACTACTACCACTGAACGTATCTTATTCTACACTGGTGTAAGTCACAAAATTGGTGAAGTACACGATGGTGCAGCAACAATGGACTGGATGGAACAGGAACAAGAGCGTGGTATTACCATTACCTCTGCGGCAACTACCGCATTCTGGTCTGGTATGTCACAACAGTTCCCACAACACCGTATCAACGTTATCGATACCCCGGGACACGTAGACTTTACTGTTGAAGTAGAACGTTCTATGCGTGTTCTTGATGGTGCGGTAATGGTTTACTGTGCGGTTGGTGGTGTTCAACCTCAGTCTGAAACTGTATGGCGTCAAGCTAACAAATATCAAGTTCCACGTATTGCGTTCGTAAACAAAATGGACCGTACTGGTGCTAACTTCTTACGTGTTGTTGAACAACTTAAAACTCGTTTAGGTGCGAATGCTGTTCCTCTTCAACTTCCAATCGGTGCAGAAGAAAGTTTCACTGGTGTTGTTGATTTGATCAAAATGAAAGCGATCAACTGGAACGAAGCTGACCAAGGTATGACCTTCACTTATGAAGATATTCCAGCAGATATGCAAGCAGCGTGTGAAGAATGGCGTCAAAACCTTGTTGATGCAGCAGCTGAAGCAACTGAAGAATTAATGGAAAAATATCTTGGTGGTGAAGAGTTAAGCGAAGAAGAAATCAAAGCAGGTCTTCGTCAACGCGTATTAGCAAACGAAATCATCTTGGTAACTTGTGGTTCTGCATTCAAAAACAAAGGTGTTCAAGCGATGCTTGATGCAGTTGTTGAATACTTACCGGCACCAACTGATATTCCAGCAATCAAAGGTATCAACCCAGATGAAACTGAAGGTGAACGTCACGCAAGCGATGATGAGCCGTTCTCTTCATTAGCATTCAAAATTGCAACTGACCCATTCGTAGGTAACTTAACCTTCTTCCGTGTGTACTCAGGTGTAATTAACTCTGGTGATACAGTATTAAACTCTGTACGTCAAAAACGTGAACGTTTTGGTCGTATCGTACAGATGCACGCTAATAAACGTGAAGAAATCAAAGAAGTTCGTGCGGGCGATATCGCTGCAGCAATCGGTTTAAAAGATGTAACTACGGGTGATACATTATGTGCAATCGAAGCACCAATCATCCTTGAGCGTATGGAATTCCCAGAGCCAGTAATCTCTGTAGCAGTAGAACCTAAAACTAAAGCTGACCAAGAAAAAATGGGTCTTGCATTAGGTCGTCTTGCTCAAGAAGACCCTTCATTCCGTGTTCACACTGATGAAGAATCTGGTGAAACCATTATTTCTGGTATGGGTGAGTTACACTTAGACATCATCGTTGACCGTATGAAACGTGAGTTCAAAGTGGAAGCTAATATCGGTAAACCACAAGTATCTTACCGTGAAACTATCCGTACTCGTGTTAACGATGTGGAAGGTAAACACGCAAAACAATCTGGTGGTCGCGGTCAATATGGTCATGTTGTTATTGACTTATACCCATTAGATCCAGAAGGTCCTGGTTACGAATTTGTAAACGAAATCAAAGGTGGTGTAATCCCTGGTGAATACATTCCTGCAGTTGATAAAGGTATCCAAGAACAGCTTAAATCTGGTCCATTAGCGGGTTATCCGGTAGTAGATATTGGTGTACGTTTACACTTCGGTTCATACCATGATGTTGACTCATCAGAATTAGCGTTTAAATTAGCGGCTTCTTTAGCATTTAAAGCAGCGTTCGCTAAAGCAAACCCAGTTCTACTTGAGCCAATCATGAAAGTTGAAGTAGAAACTCCACCTGAGTATGTGGGTGATGTAATCGGTGACTTAAGCCGTCGTCGTGCTATGGTTAACGGTCAAGAAGCGAACGAATTCGTTGTTAAAATCGATGCAGAAGTTCCACTTTCTGAAATGTTCGGTTATGCAACAGACTTACGTTCACAAACTCAAGGTCGTGCATCATACTCAATGGAACCGTTAAAATATGCTGAAGCGCCAACAAGTGTTGCTGCTGCAGTAATTGAAGCGCGTAAAAAATAATTTTTTGTAACAATCCGCTCTATAAGTCGAATGGCTTATAGAGCATTTTCTAGGAAACTAAACAAATGTCTAAAGAAAAATTTGAACGTACAAAACCGCACGTAAACGTGGGTACAATCGGCCACGTTGACCACGGTAAAACAACTTTAACAGCAGCAATCACAACCGTATTAGCAAAACACTACGGTGGTGCAGCTCGTGCATTCGACCAAATCGATAACGCGCCAGAAGAAAAAGCGCGTGGTATCACCATCAACACTTCACACGTTGAATACGATACTCCAACTCGTCACTACGCACACGTTGACTGCCCAGGAC
>CAKVVS010000157.1:0-3945 GCA_934834395.1 Parahaemophilus parainfluenzae
GCCGGACAGGGCGCGGTGGGCATTGAGTGCCGTGTTGATGATGAAGAAGTGAAAGCATTACTTGCGCCACTTTCAAATGCCACCACGACGACTTGTGTTTTGGCTGAGCGTGCAATGAATACCCGCTTACAAGGCGGCTGCCAAGTGCCAATTGGTGGATACGCCATTGAGCAAAATGGTGAAATTTTCTTGCGTGCTCTTGTCGGCGAAACTGATGGCTCTGCGATTATTCGCGCGGAAGGTAAAAGTGCGGTTGAAAATGCCGAAGCATTAGGCGTGACCATTGCAGAACAACTTCTAGCACAAGGCGCAGATAAGATTCTGGCGAAGATTTATTCAGCATAGGAAATTACCATGGCCGTACTAGTCACTCGTCCTGATGAACGAGGAAAAGCCCTCGTTGACCAGCTGAATCAAGCCGGTGTAGTTGCCTTGCATTTGCCTTTGCTTTCTATTGAAGCGGGTGCTGAGTTGGCCCAATTACCGACGAAACTTAATCAGCTAAAAAGTGGTGATTATGTGTTTTTGGTTTCAAAAAGTGCGGTCGATTTTACGGATAAAACCCTGAAAGATATTGGCTTTAGCTGGCGTCAAGATTTACAATACTTTACAGTTGGGCATAGAACGGCACAGCATTTTTCCTGTCAAACTGAATGTACTGTTCGTTATCCAATCACGTCGGAAAATACTGAAGGTGTATTAAATTTACCGCAAATGGCAGAATTAACAGATAAAAACTTGTTAATTTTACGTGGCAACGGTGGACGAGAATTACTACGTGAACAGGCCACACTACGCGGTGCAACTGTTGAGACGGTCGAATGTTACCAACGCACGCCGATTAGTTATAATAACGAAGAGCAAACCAGTATTTGTATTCGTTCTGGTGTGCAAACCCTTGTGGCCACGAGCCTTGAAATTTTGCAGGCGTTAATCGAATTTGTGCCTGAAAATGAACAAAATTGGCTAAAAAATTGCTGTTTAGTCACGGTAAGTCAACGCATTGCGGATGTCGCAATACAACAAGGTTGGCATAATGTGGTGGTTTCCGCTGGTGCGGACAATCAAAGTTTACTTAATACCTTACTTAATGAAGTAACTCCCCTTTCTCACTAAGGAAAAGATATGGCGAAAGAGAAATTAACCCCTGAAACGACAGATGAAATCCAAGCAACAGAAGCAGTGGAAATTCAAACTGAAGATCGCGAGCCTGTTGCGCCACGTACACAAACCGTTGTGAAGAAAAGTGGTACTGGATTAAGTTTATTGGCTATTCTCATTGCACTTGGCGTGGGTGGTGCAGGTTATTATTTTGGCCAACAACAAGTGGATGAATTCCAACAAAAATTGACCGCACTTGAAGCTCAAATCAATAATAAAACGGTGGTTTCAGCACCTGCTCAAGAAGTAAAATTTGATACTACACAGCTTGCTCAGTTAGAGTCTGCGAATAAAGCAACGCAAAACAAAATTGCGCAAGTAGAAGAGCTAATCAATGCCAAATCACATGAGTTAGTTGGCTTACAATCACAAATCAATAAAGTGAGCGCACAAGCTAATGCTCAACAGCCTACTGATTGGTTATTCTCAGAAGCAGATTTCTTGCTCAACAATGCATTGCGTAAATTAGTGTTAGATAATGATGTGGATACAGCGGTTTCACTCTTAAAACTCGCTGATGAGACTCTTGCTAAAGTGAATAACTCACAATCCGCGGCTATCCGTAGTGCTATCAATCAAGATCTAAAACAACTTCTCTCCGTAGCTGGCGTGGATCAAAATGCGGTCATGCAAAAATTATCGCAATTAGCTAATACGGTTGATGAGTTACCGGTATTAGATGTGAATTTCGGTGATGATCAAAATGCAACAAAATTATCAGATTCCCTGTCTGACTGGGCAGAAAATGCAGAAAAAAGTGCGACCTCATTCTTGAATCACTTTATCCGTATTTCACCGAAACATGGTGCGGATCGCAAAGAATTATTAGCGCCAAACCAAGATATCTATTTGCGTGAAAACATTCGTTTACGCTTACAATTAGCGATTATGGCAGTGCCTCGTCAGCAAAACGAACTTTATAAACAATCTTTAGAAGCCGTTGCATCTTGGATTCGTAGTTATTTTGATACCAATGCTGAAGTGACTCAAAGTTTCTTAAAATCAGTGGATGAATTATCTGAAGTATCCATCTATGTGGATGTGCCAAGCCAATTACAAAGCTTAAGTATGCTTGATAAGTACTTAAATCGTACACCTTTAGATGTGCAGAAAGTGGAAATTGAAGCAGAAAAAGCGGTTGATAATTCACCAAGAAAAGAAGAAGTAAAACCAGCACCTGAAGCGAAAGCGGAAGAGCCAAAAGCTGAAGAAAAACCCGCTGAAGCACCAGCTGCACAACCGGCAACTGAACCCCAACAATAAGGATAGATAATGTTTAGAGTTCTCTTTTTAATGATCGCCTTACTTGCCGGATTGATTGCAGGGCCTTACCTCTCCGGTCAGCAAGGTTATGTCAGAGTTGAAACGGCAAACACCGTATATGAAATGTCACTCACCACATTAGTGATTCTCTTTGTGGTCACGCTTGCAGTGATTTATTCGTTAGAGTGGTTGGTGACCCGTTTCTTCCGCTTAAGTAGCAATACCTATAACTGGTTCTCTCGCCGTAAACGTGTGAAAGCACAGCGTCAAACCCTTGAAGGCTTGATGAAGATGAATGAAGGCGATTATGCCAAAGCAGAAAAACTGATTGGTAAAAATGCGAAACATTCTGCAGAGCCAGTATTAAATCTGATTAAAGCGGCTGAAGCTGCACAGCAACGCGGTGATGAATTCAGCGCAAACCGTTATTTAATTGAGGCGACTGAACTTGCTGGTTCAGATAATCTAGTCGTCGAAATTGCTCGCACCCGTATTTTATTACAACAAAATAAATTACCGGCAGCGCGTAGTTCTGTTGATAGTTTGCTTGAAATGTCAGATCGCAACAAAGAAGTATTAAAACTTGCTGCTGAAATTTATAGCCGCTCCAAAGCCTATCAAGCTTTAGATGAAATCTTAAATTTAATCGAAGGTTCAGGCTTATTCTCAGCAGAAGAATTTAAAGCGCTTCAACAAGAAACAGAAAATGGCTTGTTAGATGAGAAAATGAATGAAGAAGGCGTTGAAGGTCTGCTTGCATGGTGGGAAGCTCAACCACGCCGTCGTCGCAATGATTTAGAATTAAAAACCGCTTTAATTCAACGTTTGATTGATTGTAACGATCATGAGTCAGCTTATGAATTCACGCTTGAAATCATGAAAAAATTGGGTGATAACACCCCAATTAGTCCTGAACTTTGCACGCAAATCACTCGTTTACAAGCAGAAGATAACAGCAAACTGCTCAAACTAGTGGAAAAACGTGCAAAACGTGCGGATGAAAGCCAACGTTGTTGTCTCAATCGTGCATTAGGCTATCTTTATGTGCGTAATAATGACTTCGCTAAAGCAGCAGAAGCATTTAAAGAAGTTACTGCTTGCCCAACCCAGCTCCAACCAAATGATGTCATGATGGCGTCTTATGTATTCGAACAAGCTGGTGACAAAGAAGCTGCAGAAAAAATTCGTCAGGACAGTTTAAAATCAGCCATGTCTATTCAAGACAAACCAGCTGAACAGCAGACTGAACCAAAAACAGATGAAGAACCAACCGCACTTATCGCAAAACGTGATTAAAATAAACAACGACGGGGCTGAATAAAGCCCCGTTTTTTTCATTCCCCACCGCCACTTATTTTATTTAAAACCCACTTCTTATTACATTTCTTTATAAGTAATAAATTTCCATTCTTTTCTCACCGATTAAAAATTTTTTACTATATCGCCACGCAAACGATTAAATCATAAAAAATGAATTGGGATTATATTTTAAGTGCCACACCACGTTTTATTCATGCCACG
>CAKVVS010000158.1:0-3937 GCA_934834395.1 Parahaemophilus parainfluenzae
GTGGTGACTACCGATCAAATGTGGTTAGACGCCAACTTCAAAGAAACACAATTAACCCATATGCGAATTGGTCAGCCGGTTGAAATTCATTTCGACCTTTATGGTAAGGATAAAACCTTTAATGGAAAAGTGGTCGGAATTGAAATGGGGACAGGCAGTGCATTCTCATTATTACCCACTCAAAATGCAACCGGTAACTGGATCAAAGTGGTGCAGCGTGTGCCTGTGCGTATTCAATTAGATCCGCAACAACTGGCTGAAAATCCATTACGCATCGGTCTTTCTGCGACTGTGAAAGTGAATGTGACCGATAGCCAAGGTGAAACCTTGCGTGACCAAGCTCCCGCTACAACGCTTTATTCCACAAATGTACTGCAATATGATGAAAGTGCGGTCAATAATTTGATCGAATCCATTATTCGCGACAATAGCTATTAGGTTCCGTTATGCCGCAATCTCATTTCAAACCGCTACAAGGCGGTGCGTTAGCGATGCTTACATTGGTGCTTTCATTAGCCACCTTTATGCTCGTGCTAGACTCCACCATCGCTAACGTAGCCATTCCAACCATAGCTGGTGATTTAGGTGCGTCATCGAGCCAAGGAACGTGGGTAATCACCTCGTTCGGTGTGGCAAATGCGATTTCGATCCCGATTACAGGCTGGCTGGCAAAACGTTTTGGTGAAGTGCGGTTATTTTTAATCGCAACACTATTATTCGTGCTAGCCTCTTGGCTTTGTGGTATTGCAAATAGCTTGGAAATGTTGATCGTTTTTCGCGTCCTTCAAGGTGCGGTAGCCGGCCCAATTATCCCCCTTTCTCAAAGCTTATTATTGAATAACTACCCGCCTGAAAAACGCGGAATGGCATTGGCCTTTTGGTCAATGACGATCGTCGTCGCCCCGATTTGTGGCCCGATTTTAGGCGGTTGGATCAGCGATAATATTCATTGGGGTTGGATTTTCTTTATCAACGTTCCTATTGGGCTTGCCGTTGTCTTAATCAGTTGGAAAATTTTAGAAGGCCGAGAAAGTAGAATTTCTCATCAACCAGTTAACACTGTCGGGCTGATTTTGTTAGCGCTCGGTGTGGGTGCATTGCAATTAATGCTGGATCAAGGTCGCGAGCTAGACTGGTTTAACTCCACTGAAATTGTAGTACTTACCATTATCGCTGCGGTAGGTTTAATCGCACTCATTATTTGGGAACTCACGGACGATAATCCCGTTGTGGATGTCTCCTTATTCAAATCCCGAAATTTCACCGTGGGTTGTGTTTCAACTAGCCTTGCTTTCTTGGTGTATTCAGGGACGGTCGTGCTCATCCCACTTCTGCTCCAACAGGTTTATAACTATACAGCAACATGGGCGGGGCTTGCGGCTGCCCCCGTTGGGTTATTGCCGATTCTACTTGCACCGATTATTGGGAAATTCGGCAATAAAATTGATATGCGGATTTTAATTACCGTCAGTTTTATGGTTTATGCACTCACCTTTTATTGGCGGGCTGTGACCTTTGAACCTGAAATGACCTTTATGGATGTGGCATTACCGCAATTTGTGCAAGGCTTAGCAGTTGCTTGTTTCTTTATGCCGCTGACAACCATCACGCTTTCTGGTTTACCGCCCGAAAAAATGGCCTCAGCGTCGAGCTTATTTAATTTCCTCCGAACCCTTGCCGGCTCAATAGGCACATCACTTACTACCTTTATTTGGTATAACCGCGAAGCCGTGCATCACACGCAACTCACAGAAGTCATTAATCCATATAATCCGATTTCCCAACAATTCTTCCAAACTATGGGAAGTTTTGGTTTAAGTGAAGAACAAACGGCATCATATATTGCCAGACAAATCACTGCTCAAGGCTTTATTATTGGTGCTAACGAGATCTTCTTAGTCTCTGCGATAACGTTCATTTCCTTGGTTGTTCTCATTTGGTTTGCTAAACCACCTTTCAGCAGCAAACGTTAAAAACATCCCAAAAAATAACCGCACTTTGATGATGCTCAAAAGTGCGGTCGTTTTTTCTAGCCTTTTGCTAAGATGTCTTTTAGGAATCTCGCGGTGTGCGAGCCTTTGACTTTAGCGACCTCTTCCGGTGTGCCTGTCGCGATGATTTGACCACCACCACTGCCCCCTTCTGGGCCAAGATCCACAATCCAGTCTGCGGTTTTGATCACATCTAAGTTGTGTTCGATCACCACGATAGTATTGCCTTGATCGCGCAAGCGGTGTAACACTTCGAGAAGTTGTTTAATATCGGCGAAATGCAGACCAGTTGTCGGTTCATCCAAAATATAAAGGGTTTTACCGGTATCGCGTTTTGAAAGCTCCGTTGCTAACTTAACGCGTTGTGCCTCACCACCTGAAAGTGTGGTAGAAGACTGACCTAAACGAATATAAGACAAGCCTACATCCATTAGGGTTTGCAATTTACGCGCAATCATTGGGATCGCATCAAAAAACTCACGAGCTTCTTCTACCGTCATATCTAACACTTGGTGAATAGTTTTGCCTTTATAACGGATCTCCAAGGTTTCACGGTTATAGCGTTTACCTTTACATTGATCACAAGGCACATACACATCCGGCAAGAAGTGCATTTCTACTTTTAGTACGCCATCACCTTGGCATGCTTCACAACGACCACCGCGTACGTTAAAGCTAAAGCGTCCTGGGTTATAACCACGCGCACGCGCTTCTGGCACGCCCGCAAATAATTCACGAATTGGGGTAAATAAGCCCGTGTAAGTCGCAGGGTTAGAACGTGGTGTACGACCGATTGGACTTTGGTTAATATCGATCACTTTGTCAAAATATTCCAAGCCTTCAATGGATTTATAAGGCGCAAAACCCGTTTTTTCCGCACGATTTAAGGCATTTTGAGCCAATGGGAATAACGTATCATTAATTAGCGTTGATTTGCCTGAACCTGACACCCCTGTGATACAAGTAAATAAGCCCACTGGGATCTCTAAATTCACACCTTTCAGATTATTCCCTGTCGCACCTTTTAATTTTAGAAGTTTGCTTTTATCAAGTGCGGTTCGTTTTTTTGGAATTTCGATTTTTTCTTCACCCGATAAGAACTTACCCGTAATCGAATTCGGGTTCGCCATAATTTCTTTGGCTGTCCCCTGAGCAATCACTTGGCCACCGTGTACACCTGCTCCAGGGCCAATATCAATAATATGATCGGCTTCTCGAATAGCATCTTCATCGTGCTCTACTACAATCACGGTGTTGCCTAAATTACGCAGATGAATCAACGTATTTAACAGACGCTCATTATCTCGTTGGTGCAAACCGATAGAAGGTTCATCCAACACATACATGACGCCTACTAAGCCCGCACCAATCTGACTCGCAAGACGAATACGTTGTGCTTCACCGCCCGAAAGGGTCTCGGCTGAGCGAGAGAGGGAAAGATAATTCAAACCCACATTTACTAAAAACTCTAACCGCTCTTTGATCTCTTTCAGGATTTTTTCCGCAATTTGTGCTTTTTGACCGGTTAAAGTAAGCCCTTGGAAAAACTCAAGGCTTTCACCAATGCTTTTCTCTGAAATTTGTGGCAAGTTAATGTTACCGATATACACGTTACGAGCTTCTGGACGAAGACGCGAGCCACCACAATCTGCACAAGGGCGGTTGCTGATATTTTTCGCCAACTCTTCGCGCACAGACATGGATTCCGTTTCTTTATAACGGCGTGCCATATTATTCAAAATCCCTTCAAAAGGATGTTTGCGGATCACCACATCGCCACGGTCGTTCATGTATTGGAATTCAATTTCTTCCTTGCCTGACCCGTGCATCACAATATCTTTAATTTTTTGTGGCAAATCTTCGTATGGCGTTTCAATATCAAATTTGTAATGTTTCGCCAACGAGGTAAGCATTTGATAGTAATAGAAATTGCGACGATCCCAACC
>CAKVVS010000159.1:0-3931 GCA_934834395.1 Parahaemophilus parainfluenzae
CTGTCAAACCACGTAGACGATCATCGATATATAATGTCACGACACGGAACTGATCAAGTAACTTGCCTTCTCGATCAAGCATATCGCCACGCAATAACAAACCATTTTCTTCATCTAAGAAAACGAGATATTGATAGCGAAAATCATCTTTTGGCACAATACGAATGGTATCGACAAATCGACCTGCAATTCGGTCTTTTCCAAGCTTAATAAAATCATAATTCTGACTCAGCTTGCTAAAATCAGTACGAATCACCGCCGGAAGCGCATCCACAATCTCACCACTGTTAATCGTGAAAGCACGTGAACCCGGCTGGAAATAGCTGACTAAATTACCGCGCTGGATGATTTCTTGCTGTTCACCATCTAATGTCACCAACTGCGCATACACTTTTTGCCCTTGCTTAATATGACGATAACGGAATGAGTCCATATTTGTTGGCGTAGTTTGCACAAAAGCAAGCTCATAGTTTAAATCTCGCATGGCTTGCGACATTTTATTTAATGACTGGATTGGCTCTTCTGCAAATGCCGTAAAAGGCAATAAGAATAAGCCTAAAAGTGCGGTTAATTTGAGAGACGTTTTTTTCATAAATAAATTGGTTTATCCAGAAAAAAATTCACCACGCCTAAGGTGGTGAATTATCGATTAATTGTAGTAATTATTTCGCTTGGTTGCTACCCACATTTAAGCTATCTGCATGCATACGACGCTGTAATTCATAGTTTTGTAACATCGTACCAATACGGCGATTTTTTTGCTCAACCTGTTCCGAAGTCGCTACATCTTTGGTCGGCGCGTTGTAACTTACTTCTTGAACAGAATTGTTAAATGGTAAGGTTTGTAAAACTGGGTTTTCAGGTGTAACCGATGTGCTTTTAGCATTGAATGATTGCACACCTACTACTGCCACTAAACACACACCTGCTGCCACAGCAATTTGTGTCATTGGTGCAAAGAATGCTTTTAATTTTTGCATGAATGGTAAGCTGTCTGCTTCTTCTGGTGTTGGTTGAGAAACAGTAATCTCTACGTGTTTTACTTCTTCTAATTCAATTAAGTCCGCCATTTTCGCGGTAAAGTCAGCACCTAATAACACTGGTGACTCTTTACGCATAACCGATCTTACTGTGTGATATGCCGCCCAAGATTTTTGTGAATCTTTATCCTGACAGAGTTGTTCCGTCAACTCGGCACTGACTTCTTCTCCATCCATATAGGCTGAAAGTAACTCTTTTTGCATTTTATAAACTCCGACTTTATTTTAACGTTGCATAAGCGGTTGTATTTTGTTCTCAATCACTTCCCGAGCGCGGAAAATGCGAGAACGTACAGTGCCTACTGGGCAATCCATTATTTCTGCGATTTCTTCGTAACTTAACCCTTCAAGCTCACGCAAGGTAATCGCGGTTCTTAAATCTTCTGGCAAACTGTGAATAGTATCAAACACCACTTTTTCTAATTCGCTAGATAACATTTCATTTTCAGGGGTATCTACATCACGTAGATGAGTTCCCACATCGTAGCTTTCGGCATCTTCCGCCAAAATATCTTCGCTCGGTGGACGGCGCCCCTGTGCCGTTAAGTAATTCTTTGCCGTATTAACGGCAATTCGATATAGCCAAGTGTAGAATGCACTATCGCCCCGAAAGGATTCAATGGAACGATAGGCCTTAATAAAGGATTCTTGTACAACATCTGGAATGTCGTTATGAGAAATGTAGCGGGTTAAAAGTCCGGCCACTTTATTTTGATAACGAGAAACCAATAAATTAAAGGCTTTTTTATCGCCTTGCTGCACTCTTTCTACCAAAGCCTGATCTGTTAGCTGTTCAGCCATATATCTCCTATGCTACGTCTAACACGCCTTCATATATTCAAGACAGCAAGCTATTGTTGCTTTATCAGACAGAGTTAAAATTGAAAAGTTCCTTATGTATAAAAAATTTCAAAAAATTAACGGACATTCGTTTTCTGCACATCTTGGATATATTCAACCATCGCTTGCACTTCAGCATCTTCTGATTGACTGCCATTAAAAAACCACGAAAAAAGTTGTAAATCCGTGGCGGCAAGTAAACGAATAAAAATATCTTTTTTGTCGTCAGTCAGTTGGTCAAAATGCGCTTTATAAAAAGGCATGATGATTTTATCCAGCTCAAGCATACCTCGACGACAATCCCATTCAATGCGGAGTTTATTGTATTTATCCATAATTTCTCCCTAAATCATTGTAATTATACCTGATAAATGAAAAGTGCGGTTAAAAATTACCGCACTTTTTAATCAAAGAATCGATTATTCTGTCGCCTTCGGCTTAATCACCGCATAAACCACGCCAGTTAATAATGCCCCCGTTGCAATTGCACCTAAGTAGAGTAATGGTTCAGAGACAAACGGAATCACAAATAAACCACCATGTGGTGCTTGCAGAGAAATATTTAATGCCATTGAAATCGCACCAGCAGTTGCACCACCAATAACCGAGCTAATAATCACACGTAATGGATCAGCAGCCACAAACGGCAATGCCCCTTCAGAGATAAAGCATAAGCCTAAGACAAAAGAAGCTTTACCTGCATCACGTTGATTGCTGGTAAATTTACTGCGTGCAATCCAAGTTGCAATCGCCATACCAATTGGCGGCACCATACCTGCTGCCATAGCGGCAGCCATTGGGGTATGAACTTGAGAGGCTAACATTCCCACGGAGAAAGTATAAGCTGCTTTGTTTACTGGACCACCCATATCAATACACATCATCGCACCGATAATCGCACCCAACACCATCGCATTAACTTCACCCATGGATTTCAACCAATCACTTAAGGTGGTCATAATTTGTGAAACCGGTGGGTTAATCACATAAATCATGGCGAGGCCGACAATCAAAGTACCAAAGAGCGGTAGAATTAAAATCGGTTTTAAGGAAGTTAAACTTGCCGGCAATTTAATGGTTGCATTTAACCCTTTCACCACATAACCCGATAAGAAACCGGCAATAATACCACCTAAAATCCCAGCACCCGCTGTGGTGGCTAACATACCGCCAATGAGACCTACCGCAAGCCCTGGACGGTCTGCGATAGAAAAAGCCACATAGCCGGCAAATACTGCAATCATCAAATGGAATGCGGCACCGCCACCGATATCCATTAAGGCTTTTGGAATGCCATGGAAAATCGTTTCATCTTTGAAGGCTTCGATACCAAACATAAAGGAAATCGCGATTAGCAAACCACCGGCAACCACCAACGGCAACATGTGCGACACACCGGTCATCAAATGTTTATAGACGCCTTTTTTCTCACCGCTTTCTTCTGATTTCTCAGAAGATTTTGCTGCACCGCCTTCATAAATTTTCGCTTCTTTAAATGCCTTATCGAATTCCTGTGCCGTTTTCTTTAACGCCAAACCGGTCGACGTACGATACATCGGTTTACCTTGGAATTTATCTAACGGTACATCAATATCAGCAGCAACAAAGACTAAATCTGCTGCAGCAACTTCCTCTGGAGTAATCTCATTACCTGCGCCCACTTGGCCACGCGTTTCGACTTTTACCTGCCAACCTTGTTTTTTCGCATAAGTTTCAATGGCTTCAGCAGACATAAAGGTATGCGCGACCCCCGTCGGACAAGCTGTCACCGCGACAATATTTTTGACGCCAGAAACGCCGCCAAATTCAACCGCACTTTGAGCCGGTTGAACATAGTCCACTGCTTGATTAAGCGCATTCGTCAGCGTGACTTCAGGTGATGCAATTGCCGCATCTTCATTGGCTAAAAAGACTTTTTTGCCCACAAGTTCAGCAGAGTTTGGCAAAGTAGATCCGAAAACAATCACTAAATCCGCCTCTTTGGCTTGCTCAACCACAGTATGATTGGCTTTTTTCGCTGCCATGCTCAATGCTTGGCGAAGTAAATAGGC
>CAKVVS010000160.1:0-3930 GCA_934834395.1 Parahaemophilus parainfluenzae
CTTTCAACCAGTCTAATGCACAGATAATTAAGCTTTCTGTACTAAATGGGTTGATAGCTTGTTCGGCAAAATCTTCACAGCGTTCTTCATCAAATAATGAAAAATGTAAATTAAAACGACGAAGCATTTCGACAAGCCATTGATGTTGCAAGGTTTCCGGTACAATAATTAATACACGTTGTACTTTTTCAGCAAAAAGCTGGTTTTGCAAAATCATCCCCGCTTCAATGGTTTTACCTAACCCCACTTCGTCCGCTAAGAGCACACGAGGATTGATACGATTTCCCACTTCTTGTGCAATATGAAGTTGGTGAGGAATTAAACCCGCACGATTGCCTCGTAACCCACGCAAAGGCGATTGAAATTGAGCTTGTTGATGCAGAAGGGTTTGATAGCGCAACGCAAAATGTTCACTGCGGTCAATTTGTGCTGAAAAGAGACGATCTTTCGCCTGGCTAAAAGAAATTATCGGAGAAAGTTCTTTTTCATTGACGATAATCTCTTCGCCTTGCGCATTTTTGACCAAATAAAATAAGAGACCATTCATTTCTTGAACATCGAGGACCTCACCTTGCCAACCTGTTTGGTGATGAAGTTGTTCCCCTTTATTCAATGCAATTCGGGTTAATGGTGCTTGTGCTACCGAATAAATTCGGGTTTCATCCGAGGCAGGAAAATGAAGGGTTACAGAACGGAAATCTAAGGCTGTAATCATCCCTAATCCGAGGCTATTTTCTGTTTCGCTAATCCAGCGTTGACCGATTGCAAATGACATTATCTTCCTCTTAATGAATCTCTTAAAATGGGGCGATATTGTAGTCTGATTATAAGGGAATGCAAGGCGCAGGCGAGTAAAAGCATAAAAAATAAAGTGTGATTTTTCTCACAATAATTAAATTAAATATCACCTAAGCTTTACTTTAAAAAAGTGCGGTGTAAAAATGACATACTTTTTCATAAAACAGGAGTGTTCCATGAATTGGACAGAACGACTTAAAGAAGAATTTTTATCCGGTTGGAAGCCTTTTGAAGTGGCATGGGTAGTTATTTTCCTTGCCGCGCAAATTATTGCTTATGTTCTTGCGCCAGACAGCCCATTAGGCATGATTTCCGGTATTGCAGGTATTCTCTGTGTAGTATTGGTGAGTAAAGGGAAAATAAGTAACTATTTCTTTGGGCTTATTTTTGCTTATACCTATTTTTATGTCGCCTGGGGAAGTAATTTCCTGGGTGAAATGAATACGGTGCTCTATGTGTATATCCCATCACAATTTATCGGTTATTTTATGTGGAAACAACACATGCAAAACGATAATGGCGGGGAAAGCGTAATTGCTAAGGCTCTGACGCCAAAAGGTTGGGCTATTTTACTCGTGAGTGTGGGGATTGGTACATTCTGCTTTGTACAGGCTTTAAAAGCGGCAGGCGGGAGTTCTACAGGATTAGATGGTTTAACCACGATTATCACCGTAGCGGCGCAATTATTGATGATTTTACGTTATCGTGAGCAATGGTTATTATGGATTGTCTTAAATGTGCTTTCTATTTTGCTTTGGGCAGAACAGCCAGCGATGTACTTAATGTATAGTGCTTACTTACTTAACTCATTATATGGTTATTACAACTGGACGAAACTCGTCAAAGTAGAAAGCCACTAATCACATCAATTAAAAAGGGCATAGTAATATGCCCTTACATTTTTAAATAAAATGCCTTCGTCAATGCAATAAATTCCTCTGTGTACTGATTGTTTTCGTTATAAATCACCAAGCTATCTTTTACCTGTGGTAAATGCTCTCGGCTAAACGTGAGTAACATTCGTTGTGGTGCTTTCCCTGTCTTTGTAATGACATTAGTCTGCTTAATACAATAAAGTGCGGTTGAATTTATCAATGTTTTCCCCGCCTCATAAGGCAAGACAAAACTGATTTTTCCTTTTTCGGATAAACAACTCGCCGCCCAATTTAACCAATCTAAATGGCTTTGTTGAACATAACGAGCAAGTGCTCGCTCATCATTTTTACATTCAACGCCTTGTGCAAAATAAGGGGGGTTAGCCACAATTAAATCAAATTGATGCGTTGTTTGTTGGCAATAAGTTTGCACATCTTGGTGTGTTAAATGAATACGATTGTGCCATGGCGAAGCCTTAAAGTTTTCTTGCGCTTGTTGAGCGGCGAGGGGATCGAGTTCAACGGCTTCAATTTGGCAATGTTCATGACTTCGTTGGGCGAGCATTAATGCAACCAAGCCCGTGCCAGTCCCCATATCTAGAATATACTGACAATCAGACACATCCGCCCAAGCACCAAGTAAAATGCCATCTGTGCCGACTTTCATCGCACAATGTTGTTGATTAATATGGAATTGTTTGAAGGTAAAGCTGCTCATAAAATCTTGCGGAAAATGACCGCACTTTCAGGTATAATCAGCCCAAATTTTAACAAATTAACGCAAAATAATGAATTTATCCCCATTTGAAGAATTCGATCTTTCCCCCGAATTATTAAAAGCTTTAGAAAAGAAAGGCTACACTCGCCCAACTGCCATTCAATTAGAAGCGATTCCTGCCGCCATGGAAGAGCGAGATGTGCTCGGTTCTGCACCAACAGGTACAGGCAAAACAGCTGCATTTTTATTGCCAGCAATTCAGCATTTATTAGATTATCCACGTCGTAAGCCAGGCGCTCCTCGCATTTTAATTTTAACGCCAACTCGTGAGTTAGCGATGCAGGTTGCGGAGCAAGCGGAAGAACTGGCGCAATTCACGCATTTGAAGATTGCAACCATTACTGGCGGCGTGGCTTATCAAAATCATGGGGAAGTATTTAATTCAAATCAGGATATCGTGGTGGCAACACCAGGGCGTTTATTACAATACATCAAAGAAGAGAACTTTGATTGTCGTGCGGTAGAAATGCTGATTTTTGATGAAGCAGATCGTATGTTGCAAATGGGCTTTGGCCAAGATGCAGAGAAAATTGCCGCTGAAACGCGTTGGCGTAAACAAACCCTCCTTTTCTCAGCGACGTTAGAAGGGGAGTTATTAGTTGATTTTGCAGAACGTTTATTGAATGACCCAGTAAAAATTGATGCCGAGCCAAGCCGTCGCGAGCGTAAGAAAATCAACCAGTGGTATTATCACGCCGATAGCAATGAACATAAAATCAAGTTGCTTGCTCGTTTTATCGAAACCGAAAAAGTGAGCCGTGGCATTGTGTTTGTCCGTCGTCGTGAAGATGTGCGTGAGCTTTCTGAAACCTTGCGTAAGCGTGGCATTCGTTCTACTTATTTAGAAGGCGATATGGCGCAAACGCAACGTAATAACGCCATAGATAAATTAAAATCAGGTATTGTTACTGTGTTAGTGGCTACTGATGTGGCTGCTCGCGGGATTGATATTGATGATGTCACACACGTCATGAACTTTGATTTACCTTATAGTGCCGATACGTATTTACATCGTATTGGTCGTACCGCTCGCGCAGGGAAAAAAGGTACAGCGGTTTCTTTTGTGGAAGCCCATGATTACAAATTGCTCGGTAAAATTAAACGCTACACGGAAGAGCTGTTGAAAGCACGTATTTTAGAAGGCTTAGAACCTCGTACTAAACCACCGAAAGATGGTGAAGTAAAATCTATGTCTAAAAAACAAAAAGCGCGTATTAAAGAAAAACGTGAAGAAAAGAAAAAATCAGAGGTGAAGAAGAAAGCTAAACTTCGTCATAAAGATACGAAAAACATTGGTAAACGCCGTAAACCAAGCGCAGAAAAAACAGCCGAGAAATAATAAAAAACAACCGCACTCATTAAGTGCGGTTATTTTTTTGACTATTTATTGACTTGGCTACCGATTACGCCACCTAATGCGGCACCACCTAATGTGGTCGCGGTATTACCACCAAGCATATAGCCTGCTGCACCACCAAT
>CAKVVS010000161.1:0-3922 GCA_934834395.1 Parahaemophilus parainfluenzae
TCTCGCTTGTTGCCAACCTCATTATTGAAAGCTGTTTATAACCAATTTTTACGCAAATAATGCGATATTTTGATAATTAAAAAAGGAAAAGAAATGAATTTAATCTCAACGTTAAAAATGACCGCATTATCGGCCGCACTTTTATTAGTCGGTTGTTCAAGCAGTACAACAACGTCATCCACCAAAAGTATTCCGTCAGTAAGTAGTAATGCTGTTTATAGCAAGCCAAGAACCTTAGATAACTTTAATGATTATGTGCAGTTCTTAAAAGGTAAAGCGGCTGCTGAAGGCGTATCATTGTCAGTATTGAATGCACAAAATAATATTCAATATATGCAAAAGGCGGTGGATTTAGATCGTGCTCAAGCGGGTAGAAGCAAGCGTAATTCGGATCAACCACAGTTACCGAATCCAAACGGTACAACCAATTATCTGAATAAAGTACTGACTCAAAACAAAGTGGATATTGCCGAAGAGCGTTATTGGGAAGTTCAGGCGCCATTACAACAAGCAAGCCAACGTTATGGTGTTCAACAGGAATATATCCTTGCCTTATGGGGCATGGAAAGTAGCTTTGGTCACTACCAAGGTAGCTATGATGTGCTTTCAGCTTTAGCTACATTAGCCTTTGATGGCAGACGTGAAGCTTTATTCAGTAAAGAATTTGTAAATGCGATGAAAATGTTAGAACGTGATCATATTCAACGTCACAGAATGTTAGGCTCTTGGGCGGGTGCAATGGGGCAAACCCAATTCATGCCAAGCGCATTCTTAAACTATGCGGCAGATGGTAATAATGATGGCGTGAAGGATATCTGGAATAACCAATTTGATGCGTTTGCTTCAATTGCAAATTATCTTCATACTGTAGGTTGGGATAACAAATTGCCTTGGGGCGTTGAAGTCACATTAAATCAACCATTAGATTTATCACTTTCAGGCATTGAGAAAAACAAAGCACGTTCATTAAGTGATTGGCAATCTAAAGGTGTTACCCTAGCAAGCTTCAGCCAACAAGAACA
The DNA here is from genome assembly GCA_934834395.1 of Parahaemophilus parainfluenzae. Lineage (GTDB taxonomy): Bacteria > Pseudomonadota > Gammaproteobacteria > Enterobacterales > Pasteurellaceae > Haemophilus_D > Haemophilus_D parainfluenzae_Q. Next base: position 1,023 of record CAKVVS010000161.1, read on the forward strand.
AGATAAATTAACCGCACTTTCGCAAGCAGATCTTTGGCTAGTTCGTCCTGATAAAGAAGTTGGGCGAGCATTCTTAGTCTCCAATAACTACCGCACAATTTTAGATTGGAACAAATCAAATTACTTCGGCGTGAGCATCGGTATGTTTGCTGATCGCATTAAGATGGCCACCGGCTTGTAGAAAATTATTTTCCTTTTATAATCCAACAAAGCTTTGTTGGATTATTTTTTATCTATAATTTGAATATTTGGAGAACACGATGCAAAAAAAATGGCTTTCTATTTTATTGTTTGCCCCCCTGATGCAAAGTAATTATGCATTGGCTGATCAAGTTACGAAAAAAGAATTGGATTATAAAGCACTCGGTGAAGTGTTGTTTTTTGATAAATCGATTTCTTTTAATAAAACACAAAGCTGTTCAACCTGTCATAGTCCAGATACCGCTTTTGTGGATCAACGTAAAAACTCTGCAAACCAAATGGTCTCAGAAGGGGATAATCCTCATCTTCATGGTAATCGCAATGCCAATACTGCGCTTTATGCGATGTTCTCACCGGATTTTCATTTCGATAAAAAAATTCAAGATTATGTAGGCGGACAGTTCTGGGATGGTCGTGCTAAAGATTTAGCCAAGCAAGCAGGTGGGCCACCAGTAAACCCTGTGGAAATGGGCATGCCGGACAAAAAAGCCATTGTTGAACGTTTAAAAGCGGATCCGACTTATTATAAACCTATTACAGATCTTTATGGCGAAAGCATTTGGGCAGATACCGACAAGATTTATGCCATCATGGAAAAAGCCATTGGCGAGTTCGAAAAACAGGAATTATTTGCGCCATTCTCTTCAAAATATGATCGTGCTTTAAAAGGTGAAGCAGAATTGACCGCACTTGAATCTGAAGGTAAGGCATTATTTTTCGATAAAACACGCACAAATTGTAGTAACTGCCACCAATCAAGTGAAGCGAATTCAGCAAAAGAAACCTTTACGAATTACCGCTATTTCAATATCGGCGTACCAAGTAATCAAGAATTAATTAAGCACAATAAATTAGCCGCCGATTTTGTGGATAATGGGTTATTGGATAATCCGATGGTGAAAGGCGATGAAAAGCAAAAAGGCAAATTTAAAGTGCCAACTTTGCGTAACATTGGTGTTACTGCGCCTTATATGCATAACGGTGTTTTCCGCGATTTAAAAACCGTTTTACTATTTAAAGACAGTTTCAATAATCCTAATCGTAAAGTGAATCCTGAAACAGGAAAACCGTGGGATAAAGCCGAATATGCTCAAACCATCAATCCTGATGTTTTAAAAGCAAAACCGCTTACAGATGAAGAGATTAATGCGTTAGAAGCATTCTTAAAAACATTAACTGACGAAGCTTACGAAGAATAAGTAATCGCCTGAGTTGAATTTAGCAATCGTTTTCGGTATTATTCGCACCGATAATTATTATCATTTATTTTTTAATTTTACTCAGGAGATTTTTCTTATGAAAAAACGTTTTTCAACTTTAGCGATTGCCACTATTCTTGGTTTAAGTGCAGGTTTTGCCAATGCTGATCCCGTGAAAGTAAAAGATATACTTGATCGTGAAGTCACTGTAGATTTACCGGCAAAACGCGTGGTACTTGGTTTCTACTATCAAGATTATATGGCAGTTGGTGGTGACAAAGCGTTAGATAACGTTGTCGGTTTTTCTAAGAAAGTATGGTCTTCTTGGGCACCTGCAAGCTGGGAGTTATTCAGCAAAGCGGTGCCAAAATTGAATCAATTAGATGATGTGGGTGAAGTAGAGGAAGGCACGTTCTCTGTAGAAAAAGTGCTTTCATTAAAACCTGATCTTTTAGTCTTAGCTGATTGGCAGTACGAAATGCTAGGATCTGATTTAGATGCCATCAATGAAGCGGGTATTCCAATTGTTGTATTAGATTATAATGCTCAAACCTTAGATAAACACATCAAATCAACGGAAATTATTGGTCAATTGACGGGGCAGAAAGATCGTGCTGCGAAAATGGCTAAAGAATACAAAGATATTGTAGAACATATTCAAACGACGGTTAAAAATGCGAAATTAGCAAAACAACCGAAAGTGTATGTCGAGTTTGGTCGTGGTGGCCCTGCTGAACAAGGGATGACGTTCTTCTCTAGCATGTGGGGCTCAATGATTAGCCTTGTTGGTGCAGAAAACGTGGCGCCTGCAGAAATTGGTAAATGGGGCACATTAGCTGCTGAAAAAGTATTAGCTGCGAAACCGGATGCGATTATTATTACCGGCCGTGAAACTGAATTGAAGAAAAATCAAGACGGTATGGTAATGGGCTTCGGTATTGAAAAAGCGGAAGCGGAACGTCGTTTAAACGCATTCAAACATCGTGCGGGTTGGGCTGAATTACCGGCAGTGAAAAACAACCGTGTTTATGCAGCCTATCATGCGAACTCTCGTACTTTATCAGACAGTGCTTCTGTTCAGTTTGTAGCTAAAGCGGCTTATCCTGATCTGTTTAAAGATTTAGATCCTCAACAAACCTACTTAAACTTCTATAAAAACTACTTACCGGTTACCCCGGAAGGTACGATTTATCTTTTCCCTGAAAGCAAATAAGGGAAACGTTAATTCATGAAAAACAATTCTGTTGTAGCAGATATTGTGGCTAACCAGCGTAAGCTTGAACGCAAACGCTGGTTTGTTATTTTATCTTTTCTTGCTATTGGCGTGGTCAGTCTTATCCTTGATGTGATGACAGGCCCGGCGATGCTATCGGTGTCGGAAGTTGTGAACGCCTTATTCGGCATTGGTGAAGTCGATAAAATGACTAACAATATTGTGCATAATTTACGTTTACCGATGGCATTGATGGCGCTTGTAGTCGGGGCAACATTGGCTGTAGG
>CAKVVS010000162.1:0-3905 GCA_934834395.1 Parahaemophilus parainfluenzae
CTTTGATACCTATTCAAGAGCTGCGGCAAAACGACAACAATTCTCTCGAATTATTTAGTCATACAAAAACGGTCAAGACTTATATCTTGACCGTTTTTCTTTCAATCTATTTATTTCGCGATGCTTTCTAGTGCCCATAACTCACTAAGATTTTCTCTGCGGCGAATTAAATGAGCCTTGTCCCCATCTACTAACACTTCTGCTGTACGTGGACGAGAATTATAGTTTGAAGACATACTTGCACCATAGGCGCCGGCAGAACGTTGAGCAATATAATCCCCTTCAGCAATGGCGAGCTCGCGCTGTTTACCTAAGAAATCAGAGGTTTCACATACCGGGCCAACAACATCATAAATCGTTTTTTCACGCTCTAAAGTGCGGTCAATTTCAATGATGTTCATATAAGCTTCATAGAGTGCTGGACGAATCATATCGTTCATCCCAGTATCGGTAATCGCGAAGTTACGGCTTTCATTACTTTTTAAGTATTGAACTTTCGCCACTAAAATCCCTGCATTCGCTGCGATCGCTCGACCTGGTTCTAAAATAATTTCGAGATCTTCATAATCTTTTAATTTATTCAGTAGCGCAGTTGCATAGTCACTTGGGTGAGGTGGCGTTTCATCAGTATAAGTTACGCCTAAACCACCACCGAGATCTAAGTGTTTTAATGTGATGCCATCTTCTTTTAATTGTTCCATTAAACGAATGAGGCGATCAGTTGCATCTAAGAAGGGCTGTAATTCAGTCAGCTGAGAGCCAATATGGCAATCCATACCCGTAATTTTCACATGAGGTAAGGTTGCAGCTAATTTATAGACTTCACGTGCTTCATCTACGCTCACACCAAATTTATTTTCTTTCAATCCGGTGGAAATGTAAGGGTGGGTATGGGCGTCCACATCGGGATTCACGCGTAAAGAAATAGGGGCTACTTTACCCATTTCACCCGCAATTTGGTTGATATGGTGTAATTCCGCAACAGATTCCACATTAAAACAACGAATGCCTACTTCTAACGCTCGCATAATTTCTGCGCGAGATTTTGCCACGCCAGAAAAGACAACTTTTGATGCTTCTCCGCCTGCTGCTAATACGCGTTCTAATTCGCCTTGCGAAACGATATCAAAACCAGAACCTAATTTTGCCATGACATTCAATATTCCAATATTAGAATTGGCTTTAACGGCATAACAAATTAAGTGTGGATGCTTTCCTAAAGCAGAATCAAAGGCATGCCAATGGCGTTCAAGTGTGGCACGAGAATAAATATAAAGCGGTGTGCCGAATTCTTCAGCGAGTTGTTTGACGGGCAAATCTTCAACATAAAGTTGCTCGTTTTTATATTGGAAAAAATCCATGACGAATCCTTTAAGTGCGGTCAGTTTTTATTGTGTTTTTTGTGTGTTTTGAGGCTGTTCTTTTTCAGGAAAATATAATGGCCCTTTTACACCACAACCTGTCGCTAAAGTACAGAATGCACTGAGTAATAAAATAGAAAGTAATTTTTTCATTTTTCAATCTCTCTAATAAGTAAAATCTGCCTTTGCCAACGAGGCGAAAGGCTTTATAATTCACGGCATTCTATCAGATTTAATCGGAAAATTTTATGAATGTTGCAGAATTTCACCAAAATATTGAACAGGTTTGGCAAAAAATTGAAGAAACGTTAGAGAATCAAGATTGTGATGTGGATTGCGAAACGCAAGGTTCGGTATTTACTATTACATTTGATGATCGTTCACAAATCGTCATTAATAAGCAAGAACCACTTCTTGAACTTTGGCTTGCTAGCCGTTTGGGCGGATTCCATTTTGCCTATAAAAATAATGATTGGGTGGCAAATGATGGTAAACGCTTTTGGGATTCTTTAACCGAGGCGGTTGCGGCTCACGGAGAAACGGTAACATTCTAATGACCGAACTCGCGGAACATGCCCCGCAAAAAACAGACTTAAAAATGACCGCACTTAATATATTGCGGTCTGTTTTTGGTTACCAATCTTTCCGCAAAGGGCAGGAAGAAGTGATTCATGCTGCATTAAGCGGTCAAGATGCCTTAGTGGTGATGGCCACAGGAAATGGCAAATCCTTGTGTTATCAAATTCCAGCACTTTGTTTTACTGGTCTCACATTAGTGATTTCGCCTTTGATTTCTTTAATGAAAGATCAGGTGGATCAACTCCGAGCAAACGGTATTGAAGCCGATTTTCTAAACTCTAGTCAGACGCCAGAACAACAACAGCAAGTTGAAAATAAGCTGATTTCAGGACAATTAAAATTATTATATGTTTCGCCTGAAAAAGTGATGACAAACAGCTTTTTTCAGCTGATTTCTTATGCTCAAATTTCCTTTATCGCCATTGATGAAGCCCATTGTATTTCACAATGGGGACATGATTTCCGCCCTGAATATACCCAACTTGGCGGGTTAAAAGCGGCGTTTCCAAATGCGCCGATTATGGCATTAACGGCTACGGCGGATTACGCGACAAGACAGGATATTCTCACTCATCTTAAATTAGACCATCCTCACAAATACATTGGCAGTTTTGACCGCCCAAATATTCGTTATACGTTAGAAGAAAAATTTAAGCCAATGGAGCAGCTTACGCGTTTTGTGTTGGCTCAGAAAGGTAAAAGTGGCATTGTGTATTGTAATAGCCGTTCGAAAGTAGAACGTATAGCTGAAACTTTGCGAAATAAAGGCGTGTCGGCTGCGGCATATCATGCGGGAATGGAAACTGCACTGCGTGAACGCGTCCAGCAAGATTTTCAACGAGATAATGTTCAAGTTGTGGTTGCAACAATTGCATTTGGCATGGGCATTAATAAATCCAATGTGCGTTTTGTCGCCCATTTTGATTTGCCGAGAAGCATTGAATCATATTATCAAGAAACTGGTCGCGCGGGGCGAGATGATTTACCGGCGGAAGCGATACTTTTCTACGAACCGGCTGATTATGCTTGGTTGCAGAAAATTCTGCTTGAAAAACCAGAGACGCCACAACGTCAAATTGAGCAACATAAATTGGAAGCTATTGGGGAATTTGCCGAAAGTCAAACTTGTCGCCGCTTGGTATTACTCAATTATTTTGGTGAATATCGTCAAACACCTTGTCAAAACTGCGATATTTGTCTAGACCCGCCAAAGAAATATGACGGTTTAATTGATGCACAAAAAGTGATGTCGACGATTTATCGTGTGGGGCAGTGTTTCGGCGTGCAATATGTGATTGCGGTATTGCGAGGGATGCATAATCAAAAAATTGTAGAACGCCAACATGATAAGTTAAGTGTTTATGGCATTGGTAAAGATAAAAGCAAAGAACATTGGCAATCTGTCATTCGTCAACTTATTCATCTTGGGTTTATTCAGCAAGTGATCGGTGAATTTAATAGTGCCACACTTCAGCTCACAGAAAGTGCACGTCCTGTTTTAAAAGGCGAAGTGCCGCTTGAATTGGCAATGCCGCGCATTTCATCTATTAATAAAATTGTGCATACATCCCATAAAAATACAGTGGCAAATTACGATAAAGATCTGTTTGCTCGTTTGCGTTTCCTACGGAAGCAGCTAGCGGATAAGGAAAATATTCCGCCTTATATTGTCTTTAATGATGCGACATTGCAGGAAATGGCGCAATATATGCCAACAAGTAATATTGAAATGTTACAAATTAATGGCGTAGGAGCAATCAAATTAGAACGCTTTGGGCAGCCATTTATGGCATTGATTCGAGAACATAAAGCGATTTTAGAAAGGGCAGAAAAAGAATAAGTGCGGTCAAAAAACAGAGAATTTTTTGACCGCACTTTTTTCTAGCTTGCACTTACATCTTGTTCATCACGTAATTGACGGTCAAAAACTTGTGCGCAATCATCGGTACCCGAACCATACCAAGT
>CAKVVS010000163.1:0-3865 GCA_934834395.1 Parahaemophilus parainfluenzae
ATTTTTTATTTTTGTTCTTTTAGGGGCTTCTTACTATCAAAAAATTTATGTTGAAGAATCTTTAAAAAAGATTGAAAAGGCTAAAAAATTAATAGAAATGAAGTAATTAAAGTAAAGGAAATCTTAGATATATCGTCCTAGTACGGTAGAGCAGATAAATATCCAAGCTGACTTCCTAATGTGTCACATATTTTGACATGATGTTATTTCGTTTTCTTCGGTAACTTATCATTTGTTTCCTCTTCTTGCTCTTGGAAATCGAAAACGGGTAATCCCCAACCAAATCGAACAGCAAGTAAACGTAATGCAAAACCACTGAATAACGTGAGTAAAATTGAAAGCGTGTGTTCTACTTGAAGGTGTTGTAATGCCATATACATAGCGGCAGAGAAGAATGACACGCTGGCGTAAAGTTCTTTTTGGAATACAAGGGGAATGCGGTTACAGAGTAAATCACGTAATACACCACCAAATGCCCCTGTCACCGTTGCAGCAATGGATGTCACGGTAAAGCCATAACCCATATCAATGGCAATCTGCGCACCGATAATGGAATACACGATTAATCCTAAGGCATCTAACACCAAGAAAATCGTGCGGAAGTAGCGCATGAAATGTTTGATGAAAGGTGCGATAAAAACCGTTAATACAGCTGCACCAGCCACCATAATGAAATATTCTGGATGTTTAACCCAGCCAAGCGGGTAGTGTCCAAGTAATACATCGCGTACCGAACCGCCACCAATCGCCGTCACACAGGCGATAATAATTACCCCAAAAATATCCATTTTTTCTCGTCCAGCGGCTAATGCACCGGTAATTCCTTCGGCAGTTATTCCAATAATATAAAGTACGCTTAATAGCATTTTTTTGTGGTTCCTAAAGTGCGGTTATAATTTTTCTTATTTTAAAAGGGAATGAGTCAAAATGCACGAAAGCCATTAAAAAAAGCTGTAAATTTTGGCATAATGACGCCTTCTTTTTCTAATCGAGAATCTTATGTCAGAAGAACAATCCAAACCCTTAGCCGCATTTCTTGCTCTCTTGCCAATTGGGTTGCTATTAATTATTGAATTTTTTGCAGAGTCTTTGCAATCTGCTGAAAAACTGATTCCTCATTTAGCCTTTGGTGTGCTGATTGCTCAGCTACTTTGTTTGGTAGCCTTTATTAAAGGCGAAATTTGTCCAGGACAACGCGGACGTTTAATCAAAGCAAATGTCTGTTTTGCACTTTATTGGTTAGTTTGGCTTGGAATGAGCTTAGCCTCACCACATCATTACGTGATGACTGATATTGTTAGCTTATGCGGATTATCTGCCGTATATGCAGTATGGAAACAACCTAAAGATGAATCAGCTCGCCATGGTTTTCTCTTAATGGCATCGTTGGTGAGTGGATTGGGTGTGATTGCGTATTTGATGATTTTCTTTGGCAATCCAACACCAAATTTCGTGCAATATAATCCATTGTCACAAGCGGTGATGGGGGTATTATTGGCGAATTTATGCTTGTCTGTTTCTCGTAATCGTTTACAAGGTTTTATTGCATTACTGCCGTTATTGATGATTTTATTGCTTGCGCTAAATGCTTTGGCAGTACTGATCTTTATTATTTATCAAGATGTAAGTGCGGTCAGTTTTGATGGTGTTTTCGCATATGGTATTTATTTTGTTCTTCATTTAATAATAGCTGGGGTATTGCTTTTACACAGTGTCAATAAATGGAAACTCAGTTATAACAGCTTACTCATTTTGTTCTTTATGGCGGCGAGTTTAGCTGTTTGGGCGATGTTTATTTAATGGATAAAATAAAATCTTATGCCGCCCCGATGTTAGTCGTGGGCTGCGTGCTATTTGGTTTAGGAAGCCTGATTGTTAAGTTTGTGCCAGTGGGTGGTTATGCCATTGCATTTTGGCGTTTACTTATTGCCTCTTTTATTTTCTGGTTCTTAATGAAATTAAAAAGACAGCGTTTCCCGAAAAGCCGTAAAGCGATCATGTATGCCGTATTCTCTGGTATCTTTTTAGCCTTTGATTTATCTTTTTGGCATGAAAGTGTATATGCAGTGGGGCCAGGCATTTCAACCTTGTTGAATAGCCTGCAGATTTTCTTTTTGGCAGCAATTGGCTATTTTTTCTTTGGCGAACGCCAAACTAAACTACAAATGCTAAGCCTTTTTTTAGCCGTTGCGGGTGTAGTCTTAATCTCAGGGGAAGAGTTACAACATAATTTTGACGGTATGTACGGCATTATCATTGGGCTCATTTCTGCAGGCATGCTTGCCGCTTCAATGATTATGATTAAAAAAGTACACGAAGAAGAACCCACAGCTTTATTTTCGTTAATGTTTATTTTGAGTTTAAGTGGTGCGCTTGTCTTAATTATTCCTTCGCTAATTTTTAATTCTGATAATCTTTATCCAACCACCTTCAGAGATTGGGGATTGGTGTTCATTTATGGTGCAGTGATGCAATGTGTCGCCTGGGGCATGATTGCTTATACCATTCCTTATTTATCGTTAGGCTTAACGGGTTTATTACTGCTTTCTGAACCCGTGGTGGCGCTTGTGATTGATTATTTTGGATTGGATAAGCCAATCAATCATTGGCAATGGGCGGGGGCAGTGCTGACATTAGTGGCGATTTATCTAGGCTCTCAAAAAAACAAAACCGCTTAAAACAAAAAAGTGCGGTAAATTTCACCGCACTTTGTCTTCACATTAAACCAATTACTCAGCTGCTTTCTTTTTCAAGTATTGATAGAGCTCGTCTTTAATCCGTAATTTTTCTTTTTTCAAGTTCTCAATTTCCGTATGAGTAGCGAGTTCTATGTTATCAATCTTATTTTTGATCTCTTGGTCTAATGCATTGTGTTTTTCAAACAAGCGATCGAAATAAGCATCTTTGTTTTTGAGATTAGTAATTAAATCGCGAAATTCAGGAAACATAGGTTACTCCTCTTGGTTAACGTTCATTTTCATTATAGAACTTTTTTTTGCTGTTTCTAGTGCCTCATTCTCAGAATTTGACAGAGATCACAAAATTAAATTATGGCAAAGTGCGGTCACAAAATTGAATGTTTTTTGAAGTGGTTAATAAAAGAAAAATCAGGCTTTTAACTGGTTTATTTGCTCAAAGCACGCTAGAATAAAGGCATCTGTTTCATAATGAAAAATAGGGAATTCCAATGATCGATCCAAATTTACTCCGTAATAATCTGGCTGAAGTAGCAGAAAAATTAAAAGTAAAACGTAACTTTATTCTTGATACGGAAAAACTTACCGCATTAGAAGAACAACGCAAAGATTTACAAGTAAAAACTGAAACATTACAAGCAGAGCGTAACGCGCGTTCCAAAGCTATTGGTGCAGCAAAAGCACGTGGTGAAGACATTGCACCATTATTGGCTGAAGTAGATAACATGGGCGAACAGCTTAATGAAGCGAAGTCCCAACTAGATGCCGTGTTAGCAGAAATCAATCAAATCGCGTTAAGCATTCCAAACCTTCCAGCAGATGAAGTGCCATTAGGTAAAGATGATACTGAAAATAAAGAAATTTTACGTTGGGGTACACCGCGTACCTTTGATTTTGAGATCAAAGATCACGTCTCATTAGGTGAAGATGCCAATGGCTTAGATTTTGCCGCAGGGGCTAAATTAGCAGGTGCGCGCTTTGCGGTCATGAAAGGTCAAATTGCTAAAATGCACCGTGCATTAGCGCAATTCATGTTAGATCTTCATACCGAACAACATGGTTATTTAGAAACCTATGTGCCTTATTTAGTTAACCATGCGACCCTTTATGGGACAGGCCAATTACCTAAATTCGGTGAAGATTTATTCCATACTTTAGCGCTAGAAGGC
>CAKVVS010000164.1:0-3865 GCA_934834395.1 Parahaemophilus parainfluenzae
ATGTTCAAGTCCTGCTTTTACATCAGCCAGACTCGCGCCCACATTCATAGCAAGTGCGGTCGCCGCCAACGCATTTTTTACATTATGCTCACCTAAATAAGGCAAATCAATTTCAATACGACCTTTTGGTGAAACTAGCGTAAACGTTGAGCCATTAGGTGAATGTTTGACATTTTCAGCTTTGTAATCGCCACCATTAAAATATTGAATAGCATGTGAACCAATTTCTTTTTGCCACAATTCAATATAATTATGTTCACTGTTAACAATCGCCACACCATTTGGGGTCAAACCACGATAGATTTCACCTTTCGCACGAGCTACGCCTTCAATGGAGCCAAAACCCTCTAAATGTGCAGCCGCAACATTATTCACTAATGCGGCTTCAGGCTGTGCAAGATGCGTTGTGTAATCAATTTCACCTAGATGATTGGCACCTAACTCAATAACAGCAAATTTATGTTGCTCTGTTAAGCGTAATAATGTGAGTGGTACGCCAATATCGTTGTTGAAATTACCATTGGTAAACAGCACTGCATCTGCATTACCTGCAGTTTGTTGCAGAATCGACGCTGTCATCTCTTTCACTGTAGTTTTGCCCGATGAACCTGTCATCGCCACGGTACGAGGATTAATTTTTTCACGTAACCATTTTGCTAATTGACCAAGGGCTAAGCGCGTATCTGCAACAACCAATTGTGGTGTTGCAATTTCGGTGTTGGCTTGTTGCACTACTAAGGCTGTAGCACCTTGTTCAACGGCTTTATCTAAGTATTGATGCGCATCAAAATGCTCACCTTTTAATGCAAAGAAAAGCGAATTAAATACCGCTTTGCGCGTATCTGTATTGATATTTTCAACAACGGCCTGCCCATCACCAATAAGATTGGCATTTAAAATTTGGGCAAGCTGTTGGGTAGTAAGTTTAATCATTCTGTTTTTTATTTTTTCATTAAATAGGCTTCAGCCACTTCTTGATCGGAGAAATGAAGTGTTTTATCCCCAATGATCTGATAGTTTTCATGGCCTTTACCGGCAATCACGATCACGTCATCTTCAACGGCGTTCTCAATGGTAAATTTAATGGCTTCTTCACGATCTGGAATTACACCAACATCTTCCATTCGGCTAAAACCAGTGAGAATATCCGCTTCAATTTTATTTGGATCTTCTGTACGCGGATTATCTTGGGTTACGATCACTAAATCTGCAAACTGCTCAGCCGCTTTTGCCATTAGAGGACGCTTGCCTGCATCACGATCACCGCCACAACCAAAGATACACCAAAGTTTACCTTTACAATGTTCACGTGCGGCATTTAATGCTTTTTCCAATGCGTCTGGAGTATGCGCATAATCAACGATAACTGTTGGTTTGCCTGCTTTCTTAATCAATTCCATTCTTCCATTTACCCCTTTTAGCTGTGAAACCGTACGGATAAGATCATCGAAAGAATAACCTAAAGCCAATAAAACAGCCGTGGCTAACAACAGATTACTCACGTTAAAAGCGCCAATTAATGGGCTATGTAATGTGCCATTCCCCCAACTTGATGCAACATCAATGACAGCACCTTCATGAGTAAAACGAATTTGCGTAGCATAAAGCCATTGTTTAGATATTGGATGGAAATCTGGGTGGCAGCTGACTGCGATACCATTTGGTAATTCATTTAACCATGCGGCCCCAATTGGATCGTCAGCATTAAGAATTTGTACTTCAGGTGCTAAATCAACGAAAAAACGTTTTTTAGCTTCCGCATATTTTTCCATTGTTTCATGATAATCCAAATGATCGCGACTTAAATTGGTAAAAATAGCGGCTTTAAATTTGAGTGCTTCAACACGATGTTGAACTAAACCATGTGAAGACACTTCGATAGAAGCAAAATCTGCGCCTTTCTCTACAAAATCAGCCAGACTTTCTTGAACTTCCACAGCTGAACCTGTGGTATTTTTAGCTTCTTTGACTTGACCTAATAAACCATTGCCAATAGTGCCCATGACAGCTGCTTTATGACCTAACAGCGTAGCCCATTGAGCTAATAATTGAGAAACGGTGGTTTTACCGTTTGTTCCCGTGACTCCGACTAAAGTCAATTTTTCGGAAGGATTGCCATAAAATTGACCTGTCAATGCCGAAAGCTGAGCAGATAAATGATAGTAGCAAATCACTGGCACATTATTTTGCCATTGGATGCTCAAATGCTCGTTTTCTAAATCTGTCTCTAAAATGACCGCACTTGCACCAGAAGAAATAGCTTGAGGAACAAATTGACTCGCATCAAAACGATGCCCTTTTACTGCCACAAATAGATCTCCTTGGGTCACTTTGCGGCTATCTAACACCATCGCCTTCACATTAATGTCTGAAAGCACTGGAAGATCAAAAAGTGCGGTCAATTTTTTCATTGTTTTGCCTTTTCTTAATTCATTTTTTCAAATTTTTGATCGCTTAAGCGAACAGTGCGTCTTGCTGTTTTTTCTGTTGGTTCTGCATCTGGTGCAATACCATTAGCACGCAAGGTATAGCCCATAATGCTAGAGAATACGGGGGCAGATACCGCACCACCATAGTACTGTCCTGCTTTCGGATCGTTAATCAAAATAACTAATGCATAACGTGGATCGCTAATTGGTGCGATACCCGCTGTAAATGCCACATATTTATTGACATAGTGGCCATTTTCAATTTTACGCGCAGTACCTGTTTTCACACCAACACGATAACCTTCAACCATCGCACGTTTATTTTTAATTGCCACTTTCTCTAACATGCCCACTACATCTTTCGTAATTTTTTCAGAGAATACACGTTGCCCAATGACTGGTGGATCGACTTTCGTGATAGAAAGCGGACGATAAATTCCGAAGCTACCTAAAGTGGCATAGGCGCGCGCAATTTGTAATGGTGTTGAAGTAATCCCATAACCATAGGCGACTGTAGCTCGCTCAATATCCGCCCAACGTTTACGGTTTGCATTTAATACGCCACGTTGCTCACCGATTAAGCCTAACTCAGTATCTTTACCTAAGCCTGCATTTTGGTAAGTTTCCATTAATGCTGAAGGAGGCATACGTAGCGCAAGGCGGCTCACACCACGGTTACTTGAGTTAATCAAAATTTCATCTAAGGTTTGTTGTGGACGAGGTGCCACGTCGACAATTTCTTTACCACTTACGGTAAATGAACCTGTATTAATTACCTCATCACGTCTCACTGCGCCACGTTGAAGTGCGGTCAACACAACGAAAGGTTTTACGGTTGAACCGGGTTCAAATGTGTCAGTAATGGCACGGTTACGTTTTAACTCGTCTTTTACATTAGCCAAATTATTTGGGTTATAAGAAGGTGCGGTTGCCATGGCTAATACTTCACCGGTACGAACATCCACTAATACGGCTGTGCCTGATTCTGCGTTGTTCTCAGTTACCGCTTTTTTGATTTCACGATACACCATGGATTGTAACTTTTCATCAATACTTAGGGTGACATCTTGTGCATCGTATTTTTTCTCATCCGCAATATGCTCAACCACATTACCACGTTTATCTTTACGAACAACGCGAGCACCATCTTTCCCTACTAACATTGAGTTGAAACTTGCCTCAACGCCTTCAATCCCTTTACCATCAATATTAGTAAAGCCGATTAATTGGGCCGCCTCTTCTACACGAGGATAAAAACGACGTGGCTCAGTCTCTAATGATATACCTTTAATTTTGAGGTCACGAATATAATTCGCTTTGCTCGCTTCTACTTGGCGCGCTAAATACAAGAAACCTGATTTTGCATTTTTCTCAATTTTCTTCACTAACTCTGCTGGAGTCATATTTAATTCGTTAGCAAGGGCTTTGATACGTTC
>CAKVVS010000165.1:0-3832 GCA_934834395.1 Parahaemophilus parainfluenzae
TACCAGGCATAAGGGCGAGATAAATAAATAAAGGCAAACAGCATCGGCTCAAATAGCCAATAAGCTAAATGATCTTTTTCTGAATTCATATCCACAAACCAAATCCCAAGAGCAAACGTAGCAATCATGAAGATTTCAATCGGATGAGTTGATATCGCTGATTTTATTCGTGTTTTGGTTTGCTGAAAAAAAGTCGAAAGAGACATAATGATTCCTTTTTCAATGCAAGAAAGTCTCAATTAAGAATAAATAATTCGTAGTAAAATAATACGAAATTTCGTGCAACTTTAACCAACTTTTGAAGGCAATTCCACTGAAATAAAAGAAATAATTGGCGAAAAAGAGACAAAAACTTACCGCACTTGATTGAAAAATAAGATACAGATCAAAGTGCGGTCATTTTTCCAAGACAAATTTCTAAATTTGCTTTATTATATTCCCGTTTTAGGTTCGCCTAACTAATTTTAATTAACTTTAAACAGAGGAAAACAAAATGGCAAAAATCGTTAAAGTCATTGGTCGTGAAATCATCGACTCTCGTGGTAACCCAACTGTAGAAGCTGAAGTTCATCTTGAAGGTGGTTTCGTTGGTTTAGCAGCTGCTCCATCAGGTGCATCTACCGGTTCTCGTGAAGCATTAGAATTACGTGACGGCGACAAATCTCGTTTCTTAGGTAAAGGTGTATTAAAAGCGGTTGCTGCAGTAAACGGTCCTATCGCGGATGCATTAGTAGGTAAAGAAGCGTCTAACCAAGCTGAAATCGACCAAATCATGATCGATTTAGACGGTACTGAAAACAAATCTAACTTCGGTGCAAACGCAATCTTAGCGGTATCTTTAGCAAACGCAAAAGCCGCTGCAGCGTCTAAAGGTTTACCGCTTTACGCTTACATCGCAGAACTTAACGGTACGCCAGGCGTTTACTCTATGCCATTACCAATGATGAACATCATCAACGGTGGTGAGCACGCAGATAACAACGTTGATATCCAAGAATTCATGATTCAACCAGTTGGTGCGAAAACATTACGTGAAGCACTTCGTATCGGTGCTGAAGTATTCCACAACCTTGCGAAAGTATTAAAATCTAAAGGCATGAGCACTGCTGTAGGTGATGAAGGTGGTTTCGCACCTAACCTAGCCTCTAACGCAGACGCTTTAGCATGTATCAAAGAAGCTGTAGAAAAAGCAGGTTATGTATTAGGTAAAGACGTCACTTTAGCAATGGACTGTGCATCTTCTGAGTTCTACAACAAAGAAACTGGCAAATACGAAATGAAAGGCGAAGGCCGTTCATTTACTTCTCAAGAGTTCACTCACTATCTTGAAGAATTAACTAAACAATACCCAATCGTGTCTATCGAAGATGGTCAAGATGAATCTGACTGGGATGGTTTTGCATACCAAACTAAAGTGTTAGGCGACCGCGTTCAATTAGTGGGCGACGACTTATTCGTAACTAACACCAAAATCTTAAAAGAAGGTATCGAAAAAGGTATCGCAAACTCTATCTTAATCAAATTCAACCAAATCGGTTCTTTAACTGAAACTTTAGCAGCAATCAAAATGGCTAAAGATGCAGGTTACACCGCAGTTATCTCTCACCGTTCAGGTGAAACTGAAGATGCGACTATCGCTGATTTAGCGGTTGGTACAGCAGCAGGTCAAATCAAAACTGGTTCTATGAGCCGTTCTGACCGTATTGCGAAATACAACCAATTAATCCGTATCGAAGAAGCATTAGAGCGTGCTGGTACACCAGCTCCGTTCTTAGGTTTAAAAGCGGTTAAAGGTCAAGCATAATTTTTGCTTAATTTAATGTAAAATAGCACCGCACTTTGCATAAAAGTGCGGTGTTTTTCTATCTAATATTTAAAGGAAAGAAAATGTTACATTTAACCCTCGAAGATCAACTCTTTCTCGGTCAACCAAAACAAGTCGGCACACACTCAACTGTGCATGATCATCTAGCGGTAATGTTTGAAGATGACGGTGAAACCGGCTATTTTTATGCGTTAGATATGCGTCAAAATGCGCAGCCTGTTGTCGATTGCTTACATGTTTATAACGTCGATAACACACGCAATCACCACGAAGCACGTAAATTAGAAATCTGCTGGGATGAAAGTGGTTATTTAGCCTTATTGCTTATTAACGGCTATCCGCATGCTGTATTTGATTTTGCCCATTTGATCGGCTATAACACCAACAAGCATCCTCAGCCTGACTTAATGAGTATGTGGACACACGAAGAAATCACCAATGAACGTGCAACAGCATGGCTTGGTGTCAATACCATTAAATAGGATTAACTATGCGATTTTACCGCGGTCTTCAGCCTTTCAAGGTTATGAGTTTTGATCTTGATGACACCCTTTACGATAATAGTGATGTCATTCGTTTGGCCGAAGAACGCTTTCTTCAATGTGTACAAGAACACGCACAACTAACCGATCTTACCTCAGAATATTGGCGAGAATGGAAATGGCAATTGGCGGAGAAAGATCCCTTGATTGCTGAAGATGTGATCGCCTGGCGGGTCGAAACGTTACGGCACTTACTGATGCATCATGGTAAAAGTGCGGTTGAAATTGACCGCACTTTGGCCATCGCTATGGAAGAATTTATTGAATGGCGACACAAAATTGATGTGCCAGCTGAAAGCATTAAAGTATTAAACCAACTTAAAGATCGCTACCCGCTTAGCGTGATTACCAATGGTAATGTGATTGCAACACGTATTGGGTTTGAACACTTTCAGCTGAGTTTACGTGGTGGAGAGCAAGGCAGAGCGAAACCTCATCAAGATTTGTTCCACCAAACCGCCCATTATTTTGGCGTAAAACCAAGTGAAATTTTACATATTGGTGATAACTTAACTACGGATGTTCAAGGCGCCATTC
This sequence comes from Parahaemophilus parainfluenzae, assembly GCA_934834395.1. Taxonomy (GTDB): domain Bacteria; phylum Pseudomonadota; class Gammaproteobacteria; order Enterobacterales; family Pasteurellaceae; genus Haemophilus_D; species Haemophilus_D parainfluenzae_Q. Next base: position 2,905 of record CAKVVS010000165.1, read on the forward strand.
AAGCCGGCTGCCAAGCTGTATGGATTAATTTATCAGGCAAAAACCTCAATTCATTTACTGAAGCAAGTGTTTTGCCTACATTAGAAATCAATCATTTAACTGAATTATTAACACTTTAACCCTATGATGAAAAAGAAAAATCAAGTTCTCGTCAGCCTTTCCATTGTGGCTTTATTGGGCGGCTGCTCAGAAGAGCAAGTTCAACGAGATGTTTATAACAGCCTTGAGGATTGTTTAGCCGATTGGCAAAAAATTGAATTATGCGAAGCTGACCAATCTAATGAAAATAACAGCGGCACAACTGCACATGCTGGAGCTGGCTCCTCTCTCTCGGGCAATTTAAATACACGTCCAAGCAATAATAGCGAATGGTCAGAAGGCAATCAGACCGTCAAACAAACCTTAAATCCAGATGGCGCAACTCATTCTGGCAATTCAAGTGGTTCTGAGGGAACAAGCCACACGAGTTCTGCAACAGGAGAAGGACACGGTAGTATGGGCAGTGCGATTGCAGGTGCTGCAATGGGTTATATGATCGCGCGTACGATGGGCTCATTTTTAGGCCCTAGCTACAATCCAAGTAACCGTGCCGTTTCAACACCAACAGGTCAAGTTATCCAACCGCAAACTAATCGTTCTGTCGGTAAACCTGTATTAGTGAAAGGTAATGCAGGCAGCACTTACAGCAAACCAGTTTCTCGCGGTGGCTTTAAAAGCTCAAATTCAAGCAGCAGCCGTAGCTCAGGCGGTTAAATATGAAACGAATCACGGGCTTTCCTACTCGCCCCAATATGGTGCAACAATTATTAGATGTGGGCTTTGATTACTATAATCTGCCCTCCTCTGATGGTTCCCATTATTGGTCGGATAATGTAGCGTATGAATTTACCCTAGCGGAAATCGATCATATTGAAGACGCCACCAACGA
>CAKVVS010000166.1:0-3809 GCA_934834395.1 Parahaemophilus parainfluenzae
CCTCAAGTGCTGCATTATCTAGGCTTTCATCTCCAGAGGAGTTAGTCACACGTTCTCCTGATAACGAACCATCTGAACTAACGCTAAAACTTACGCTCACAACACCTTGTTTACGCATCATTTTCGCTCGAGCCGGGTAGCGTTTATGCCGTTCAATTTCACGTCGAATAGCCGCACGATAGGCATTATGTTCATCTGTATTGGCACCAGAGCCACCTTGAACGCCATTTGTACCAGGTTGACCTGTAGTCGTTGCTTTAGAATTTGCCGTAGCCGTTGAATTAATATTCTTATCGCCAATCGGTAAGCTCTTCGGCATTTCTACCGGTTTCTCTGTTTTTACCTCATTTTTAGGCTTTTCTTTTGGCTTCTCTTTCGGTTTTGGTTTCGGCTTTTCTATTGGTTTTTCTGGCTTTTTCTCAGGTTCTTTTTTCTTTTCAGGCTCTGGTTTTTTCGTTGGATCCTCAACGATGTCCTGTTTTTCAGGCTCTGGTTCCACCTGTTGAGGTTCAGGTTCCGGTTCTGGAGTAGGTTCTTCCACTCGCATTCCTTGAATCATTTCCATTGAAATCGTCGTGGATATTTCACCTGGTGCATCGCTTGCTGCTTCATGTGGCGTATGCCAGTTCCAAAATAACGCACCAAGGATGCTACCATGAATCAATAAGGAAATAAGCAAACCTAATAATGATCGTTTGGTTTGTTGGCTGTTCATTGACTACGTCCTACTCCAACGCCTCCGCTTGCAACTCCACCTACTTCAGGCGTATTTTTTGATTCATTTGCTTGAGTTGTTTTGCTTGGAGCGCCTTTATCTTTCATAGATACAATAACGACATTTTTGATTTCATTTTTCGATAACATATCGGTAATGGTTACGAAATCTTGGAAGGAAGCTTCAGCATCAATTTTTAACGTTACTTTTTGATCTTTATTCCAACCCATAATTTCTTTTTCAAGCGCTTCTTGTGAAATAGGCTTATCATTAAAATAAAGTTGCTTATCAGCTGTAACCGTTAATAATTTTGTTAATTCATCTGACTTGAATGCGACTGTTGAACTCGCTTTGGGCACATTTACCTTAATTTTCCCTTGGGAAATAAAGGATGCGGTGACCAACACTATCGCTAATAACACCAACATAATGTCGATGAAAGGAATAATGTTGATTTCATCAAATTTTTTCACGATTATTCCTTATCTTTTTGAGCGTTTAATACTTTCCATTTCAATAAGTTAACTTCTACTTTACGACCTAAACCGTTATAGAACATCATGGATGGAATCGCGACTAAAATACCTAGTGCGGTTGCTTTTAATGCAAGAGAGAGGTGCATCATGATTGCACCAGCATCTACGTCACCGCCAGCTTGGCCAATTTGATAGAAGGTTAATAAAATACCAATGACTGTTCCTAATAGACCGACATAAGGAGCGTTTGCGCCAACGGTTGAAATGGTCGTCATATTGCGATTTAAATCAATTTCAAGTGAATGGATATTGGAGTATTTAGCGACATTGACACGGCTTAAAAAGATAAAACGCTCAATTACAGTAGCAAGCATGATTACGCTCATAAGAAGTAAAAGCCCGATAATAATGTAATCACTATATTGTTCTAAAAACTCAAAAAGTTTTGGCATCTGATAGTCCTTTTATATGTAATAAAGAATACAAAATTAATTGATAATGAATTTCAATTAGATTGGGATTTTATCAAATGAAAAATAGAGCGTAAATATAAATTAGAAAAATGGCTATTTTTTTGACCGCACTTTGAGGTAAATCATAGAAAGTGCGGTTGTTTTGAGAGGGGATTTAAAGGGATTGCAGGTAATCTAAGACAACCTGATGATGTTCGCCTGTTTTGAATTTATCAAAAACGTGTTGAATTTTGCCTTGTTCATCAATGAGAAAGGTAATGCGATGAATACCATCATAAACACGGCCCATGAATTTCTTTTCTCCCCATACGCCAAATTGTTCTGCAACCTGGTGATCTTCATCAGAAAGTAAGGTGAAATTGAGTGCTTTTTTCTCTACAAATTGAGCCAGTTTTTTTGGTGCATCTGTGCTGATGCCTAAAATAATCACACCTAATTTTTCTAACTCGCTTTTAGCATCACGTAAACCGCAGGCTTGAGTTGTACAGCCTGGTGTTAAGGCTTTTGGATAAAAATACACGAGTACTTTTTTGCCTTTAAAGTCGCTAAGTGAAATTGGCTGATTGTCTTGATTTAAAAGGGTGAATTGCGGTGCTAAGTCACCCACTTGTAATGTTTTCATAAAAAATCCTTAAAAATGTAAAAAATGATTTGTAAATTCAAGCTATTTTAGCGATTATAACCAAATATTTTCAAATGTTATTGTTAAAACGCAAAATAGATGTAAATGGAGTACCTTATGACTACGCAAACCCCCTTATTTTCAGGCAGTATTGTTGCTTTAGTAACCCCGATGGATAACCACGGAAACATTGATTTTGAAACATTAGAAAAACTTATTGAGTTTCATATCAATGCGGGTACAGATTCGATTGTATCTGTGGGTACAACGGGAGAGTCCGCCACATTAAGTATTGAAGAAAATGTGAAAGTGATTGAAAAGACGGTTGAGTTAGCCAAAGGACGTATTCCAATTATTGCTGGCACCGGTGCAAATGCAACGAGCGAAGCCATTGTGATGACAAAATTATTACGTGATAGCGGTGTAGCCGGTTGTTTATCTGTTGTGCCTTACTACAATAAACCAACTCAAGAAGGCATGTTCCAACATTTTAAAGCGATTGCAGAATGCACGGATCTACCACAACTTCTTTATAACGTACCAGGTCGTACCGGTAGTGATATGAAACCCGAAACCGTCGCACATTTGTCTCAAATTGAGAATATTGTAGGGATTAAAGAAGCAACAGGCGATTTAACTCGTATTACTGCGATTAAAGAATTAGCCGGTAAAGATTTCATTGTATTAAGTGGAGATGATGCCACAGGGTTAGAAGCGATGAAATTAGGCGCAGAGGGTGTTATTTCTGTGACAAATAACCTTGCTGCAAAAGATATGGCCGCGATGTGTCGCTATGCTTTAGCGGGCGATTTTGCGAAAGCGGAAGAAATTAATGCACGTTTAATGCCTTTACATCAAGATTTATTTATTGAATCAAACCCAATTCCAGTTAAATGGGCAGCATATCGTTTAGGTTTAATTAAGACTCCACATTTACGTTTACCACTTACTGTGTTAAGCGAAAGCGCGCAAGTAAAAGTGGAAGAAGCATTAAAAATTGCTGGCTTAATTTAATGAATTAAAGGGTTGTTTTTACAGCCCTTTAAACTTTCGACTTTTTTATTTGTCAAAGAGCGGTCATTATTTTAATTATTTTTATTGAAGGATTTAAGGAATGAAAAAAATCGTACTGAGTTTAGTCGCAGCAGCATTGTTATCGGCGTGTTCAAACAGCGTAGAAAAAATGCAGACGGCTAATGACACTTATCAAAATTCTGATCGTGAAATACCGAGCTTTTCTCCTTTAGCAAGTGGTGGTGTAACATTGCCGCAAGCCGATCCGACTTATGAACTTCCTCAGCTTAATGCGAAAAAAGAACGCGTGGATATTCGTCCGCCTTCAACCCCATTAGCGATTATCAAAAATTCTTTGACACAATTTGATGGTGAACGGGCATTGATTGTCTATACGGATGCACAAGCAGAGCTTTATAATCTCAAACAAATTGAGCGTTTATTGAAAGAAGAAGGCACGAATTCAACTTTAAATGGTGCGGTATTAATTAGCGATTGGGCGCCAACAG
>CAKVVS010000167.1:0-258 GCA_934834395.1 Parahaemophilus parainfluenzae
ATGTTATTCGGGACATTCCTTGCTTGGGGTGTCGCAGTACCTTATTTCACTGCAACAGGCGATATGCCAACGGATGCCTCTATTGTTAGTTATGCCATGGCTGAATGGAAAACGAAAGTTCGCTTTATCGGTGTAGGTACTATCGGTATTGCAGCCATTTGGACATTATTAATCCTTTTCAAACCAATGATTGAAGGGATGGTTCATTCTTTCCGTATGTTAAAAGGCTCACAAGCTGAATCAGAACATCGTATTGAT
>CAKVVS010000167.1:268-3781 GCA_934834395.1 Parahaemophilus parainfluenzae
TGATTTCCTTATATCACTTCGTTGCAGCCGCACCAATTTCTGCTGAACTTGCCGTGTTATTAGTCGTGGTTTGTACTCTGCTTGCGGTGTTAATTGGCTTCTTCGTTGCTGCCGCATCGGGTTATATGGCAGGACTTGTAGGCTCATCTTCTAGCCCTATTTCTGGTATCGGGATTATTTCTGTTATCGTGATTTCACTTGTTTTAGTGACAATTGGCAAAAGCAGTGGTTTATTTGAAACGGCAGACGGTCAAAAATTCTTAACGGCATTAACCTTATTCACGGCATCTATCGTTTTAACCACAGCAACCATTTCAAACGATAACTTACAAGATTTAAAAACCGGTCTTTTAGTTGAAGCGACCCCTTGGAGACAACAGGTTGCATTAATCATTGGTTGTTTCGTTGGTGCGTTAGTCATTGCACCGGTATTAGAAATTTTATACCACGCTTATGGTTTCACAGGTGCATTACCACGTCCAGATATGGACCCTGCACAAGCGCTTTCAGCGCCACAAGCCACTCTTATGACCACTATCTCACAAGGTATTTTCACCAACCATTTAGAATGGACTTATATTTTAACTGGTGTAGGTTTAGGTATTGTGTTGATCATTGTGGATGCATTCATGCGTAAAACCAGCGACAGCCGCTTTGCCCTACCAGTATTAGCGGTGGGGATTGGTATCTACCTTCCACCATCAATCAATATGCCGGTTGTTGTCGGTGCTGTAATGGCATGGTTTATCACCCGTCATATTAAAAACTATGCAAAACGCACTAACGATGTGGAAGTGGAGAAAAAAGCAGAACGTTTCGGCACACTTTTCGCTGCTGGTTTAATTGTGGGTGAAAGCTTGATGGGTGTTATCTTAGCCTTCATTATCGCAGCATCTGTCACATCAGGTGGTTCTGAAGATCCATTGGCCTTAGGATTAGAAAATTGGGATAATATGGGCGAATTACTTGGTCTTGCCGTATTTATCTTTGGTATCTTTATTTTCGTTTCTCGTGTATTACGTGCGAAGAAATCGAAATAATGGATTTAAATAGGCTGTCCTCGGATAGCCTATTTTTCTAGGAGCTTAAGGTGTCAACGCAATCCCCTTATCTAAAAGCAATTATCATCTTCCCATTGGTTACACAGATAATAGGTAGCATTATTGCTTATGTCGCTTTCGGAATGGACTACTGCAAAGAAGGTAACTTCGATGCTGCATTATTTGGATTCTTTCTAACATTCTGGCCACTCACTGTGCCGGCAATAATCAACGCTTACTTTGCTAAATACCGCGGCTATCTACGTCATCAGTGGAATAAAATTCTCATTTTTTCATTCATCATTCTTTTTTGTTATTGGAGTATCGGCAATCTTCTCATCGCACAAAATACCCAATATCTGACTGACCGTGTATTATTCGTCTTAGAGGGGTCTGTTATCCTGGCAATCTATACGACAATTTTTCTCTCCTTGTTATTACCGAAATCAAAGTAGGAAATAAACATGCAATTATCTCAATCTCTTCTCGATCAAGTCCGCACACTCGCTAATGAAGCGGGAAAACATTTAGCACGTTTTTACCAACAGGACGTGACAATACAAACCAAATCGGATAACACCCCTGTCACGGAAGCAGATTTATTTGTCAGCCAATTTTTAATCGAAAAACTGACCGCACTTTTCCCTGATATTCCTGTTCTTTCAGAGGAAAACTGCAATATCCCCTTTGTGCAACGCCAAACTTGGCAAACTTATTGGTTGATCGATCCCCTTGATGGTACACAGCAATTTATTGATCTCACAGATCAATTCTCCGTATTGATTACACTCGTGCAAAACCACCAACCTGTACTGGGTGTGATTCACTTCCCTATTTTGAATATCACCTATTACGCAATGAAAGGTTTCGGCGCATTCAAACAGAGTGATAAAGAGATAACACGCTTACAGCCAAGAAAAATTGATCTTACAAAACCGTTAAAAATCGCCGTTGGCGCGACCACTTCACAAGAAAAAGTGCGGTCAATTTTAACGAAGAATTTGTTATGCAAATTTACGGTGGTCGGTTCTAGTAGTTTAAAAAGTGGTTTAGTCGCAGAAGGAACCGTTGATTGCTATATTCGCCTCGGTAAAACCGGTGAATGGGACACGGCAGGTTCTGAAATTTTATTAGCTGAAATCAATGGCGGAATTTTCGATCCACACTTTCAGCCACTCACCTATAACCAGCGTGAAAATTTAATTAATCCAAACTTTGTGATGGTGTCAGATAATACACAAAATTGGGCATCTGTCTTTCAATTTAATTGATTGGTTCGATTGGTAAAGTGCAGTAATATATTGCATTATTTAAAAATACTACTCGGAACAATAAGGAATAATATGCAAACGAATAATAACTGTATCGTAATTTTTGGTGCTTCCGGTGATTTAACTCACCGTAAACTCATTCCCGCACTTTATAATCTCTTCAAATTTGGCCGCTTAAACAAATTTTCTGTATTAGGTGTCGCGCGTTCAGAATTAAACGATGAGACTTTCCGTGAAAAAATGCGTGAAGCGTTACTTGAAACAGAAGAAACCACTCCAGAAACGTTAGACGCTTTTTGTAGCCATCTCTATTATCAAGCCGTAAATACATCTGATGCAGCCGATTACGGTAAATTAGTACCTCGTTTAGAAGAATTACATACTAAATATCAAACGAATGGCAACACCCTTTACTATATGTCCACACCACCAAGCTTATATGGTGTGATTCCAGAATGCCTTGCAGCTCATGGTTTAAACGAAGAAAAAGACGGTTGGAAACGTATTATTGTTGAAAAACCTTTTGGTTACGATGAAAAAACAGCACAAGAACTCGACGTTCAAATTCATCGTTTCTTTGAAGAACATCAAATCTATCGTATTGACCATTATCTTGGTAAAGAAACCGTACAAAACTTACTTGTTTTACGCTTCTCAAATGGGTGGTTTGAGCCTCTTTGGAACCGTAATTTCATTGATTATGTGGAAATTACCGGTGCTGAATCAATTGGTGTAGAAGAGCGTGGTGGTTATTATGATGGCTCCGGTGCAATGCGTGATATGTTCCAAAACCACTTATTACAAGTTTTAGCCATGGTAGCAATGGAACCGCCCGCAATCATTAATGCGAACTCAATGCGTGATGAAGTGGCCAAAGTTATGCACTCTTTACGTCCATTAACGCAAGATGACGTTGAGCATAACTTAGTGCTTGGTCAATACACCGCAGCCGAAATTGATGGCAAAGAAGTCAAAGGCTATTTACAAGAAAAAGGTGTGCCGGCTAACTCTCGCACTGAAACCTTTATGGCATTACGTTGCGAAATCGAAAACTGGCGTTGGGCGGGCGTACCTTTCTATGTGCGTACAGGGAAACGCTTACCGGCACGTGTGACGGAAATTGTAATTCATTTTAAAACTACTCCGCACCCTGTATTCAGCCAAAATGCACCAGAAAATAAATTGATCATTCGTATTCAGCC
>CAKVVS010000168.1:0-3767 GCA_934834395.1 Parahaemophilus parainfluenzae
ACCGTCTTCATAAGCTTGATAGTCTTCTCGCCAGTCACCATCAAAATAATAGTGTTCTAAGGTTTTCATTTTGGGTAAGAAAGCTTGCCATTTTTTAAGAAATTGTTCCGCTTCGACCAAGAAACTTTCCGCTTCATTGAGAAGGTTTTCCATTTCTGAAATTTTATCTAAGCGTGATTGAGGTAACATAGGTTTCTCCAAAATAAGGTAAAAATAAACCGCACTTTATTCGAACAAAGTGCGGTGAGTTTATCATGAGTTTTTAGACTTACACATCATAAGTGGTAGATGCTGTGTTGCCACCGCGACCTGTCCAGTTGGTGTGGAAGAATTCACCACGAGGTTTATCAGTACGCTCATAAGTATGTGCGCCGAAGTAGTCACGTTGTGCTTGCAATAAGTTTGCCGGTAAACGGGCTGAAGTGTAACCATCTAAGAAGGTAATAGCAGATGCCATACAAGGCATTGGGATACCCACTTCGATAGATTTTGCCACCACTTTACGCCAGTCACTTAATGCGTTTTCTAAAATGCCCTTGAAGTAGCTATCTGAACCCAAGAAGATTAAATCTGGATTTGCTTCATATGCATCACGAATGTTACCTAAGAAACGGCTACGGATAATACAACCTTCACGCCATAATAACGCCGTTGCGCCGTAGTTGATGTTCCAGCCAAATTGTTCAGAGGCTTCTCGAATCAGCATAAAGCCTTGTGCGTAAGAAATAATTTTTGATGCCAATAAGGCTTTACGTACTGCTTCAATCCACACTTTTTTATCGCCTTCAACAGGTTGAATTGTTTTGCCAAATAATTGATTAGCGGCAACACGTTGATCTTTAAATGAAGAGACACAACGAGCAAAGACGGATTCAGTGATTAAGGTTAATGGAATACCGAAATCTAATGCATTGATACCCGTCCATTTACCAGTCCCTTTTTGGCCAGCTGTATCTAAGATTTTTTCAACTAATGGCTCACCATCAGCATCTTTATAACCAAGAATATCGGTCGTGATATCGATTAAATAGCTATCAAGTTCAGTTTTTTTCCATTCTGCGAAGATAGCTTGCATTTCTTCATAGCTTAAGCCTAAACCTTCTTTTAAGAATTGGTAAGCTTCACAGATTAATTGCATATCGCCATATTCGATACCATTGTGAACCATTTTTACAAAGTGGCCTGCGCCTTCACCGCCAACCCAGTCACAGCAAGGCTCGCCTTGTTCGGTTTTAGCAGAGATTGCTTGGAAGATAGGTTTAACATATGGCCATGCTTCGTGGTTACCACCCGGCATGATAGATGGTCCATGACGTGCACCTTCTTCACCGCCAGAAACGCCCGAACCGATAAAGCGAATGCCTTTTTCCGCTAACGCTTTTACACGACGGTTGGTATCTGGGTAGTTTGAGTTACCTCCATCAATGATGATGTCACCTTCTTCTAAGTGCGGTAATAATGCCTCAATGAATTGATCCACCACCTCACCCGCGCGCACCATTAACATCACTTTGCGTGGTTTTTCTAATTTAGAAGCTAAATCTTCTAAAGAGTATGCGCCGATAATATTCGTGCCTTTTGCTGCACCTTGTAGAAATTCATCCACTTTTGAAGTGGTGCGGTTATATGCTACGACTTTAAAGCCATGATCGTTCATATTTAAAATGAGGTTTTGCCCCATTACGGCTAAGCCGATAACACCGATGTCGCCTTTTACTGACATTGTTTTCTCCTGTTGTAGTGTGGGGATGCCCACCGTGATTTTGGAAATGGTTAATAGTGGGACAAATCCCACTCTAAAATATAAATTATTTATTTTTTATAATATAATCAAAAACATCTCTATTAAAAAATCCTGAGTTATAGCTATTTGTTCTTTCCCGTAAAGGAGTAATAATTCCTTCATTTATATATTCAGGTAAGTTTTCAATAAAAATAACATCTGAAGGATCTTTATGATATCCAAGATAAATTAGAATTTGAGCTTGTATATCATTTATCTGAACTAACTTTACTCTATCAAATTTATATCTTTGATAATCAACAGCAATCAGATAGCCGATAGCATCTAAATATTCTTCGAATTTTTCTCTGCTAAAAAAAGAATTGTGACAAAAGTCGTGTAAAAAACTATTAGGATTTTCTTCATAATTATCATCAATAATTTTTTTCGCATTTTCAATCTGTGTTGTAGACATCAAGGTTTCCCTTATACAATTAAATTAACTCTTTGCCCACGCACTCATATGTTGCATAAATCTAATGCGGATAATAATCTACAGCTTACGTAGCAGATAAAAGCACAATTTTAGCTTGTGGATGTAAGACTTGTTTAGTGTGTTCAATCAATTGCAAGATGATACCTTGTTTCAGATATTCTATAGCAAAACTTCTTTTAAATTTCTTTAATTAAAGAGCTGCCTTGCTCTAACGTGTCTAGCCACTGCCATTTTTCATGACCGATGAGTTTGCTTTCTTCTAAAGAAAATGTTGTACAGCAACGCCCCAAACGATTTTCTAGAGATTGATTTAAATGTTGATACGTAAATTCAATTTGAGTATCGTTAATCCACTTCCCAATTAAAAAGCCTTTTAAAATTTCACCGCCACCATATTCTGCCCAAATCATTTTACCTTGTTGATGGTAATGAAATTCTGTTTGACTACTGACCTCACCATTTGCGGTGTTTTCAACAGCAACAAATTTTTTATTATCTAAATTCAACATTAAAGTCACTCCGCATCTGATGTATCTACATCTTATTTTTGCATAATGTAATGCATTTCTACATTTTTCGCTTTTGCGGCTTTTTCTAGATCAGCTTTATCACTTTGACTATCTCCAACAAGGTATAAAGATACATTCTTACCGACCTTTTCTGCATTATTTAGTCCATACATGGCAACTGCTTTATTCACAGATTGACTGTTCCCTGCAATTCCGATGTGTAAATTATCTGTAGCTAAAAGAGATACGAGTCGTTTTCCTGAAGTACCACCTGCGGTTCTAATCGTTGCTACAAGCATTCCATTTGAAACTGGATTTCCTGCTTCTGGAACTTGAAGCATTACTGAGCGATTATCTTTTGGCATTTGTGCTGCTAACTGATCTAAAGATGGACCAGATGAACAAGCAAATAACAACGTTGAAGTAAGTAGTACAAACAGTTTTTTCATTTTTGTCTCCATATCATTCTAATAAATTAACTCTTCGTCCATGCACTCATATGCTGTGTAAATCCAATATGCGGATAATAATCCACTGCTTGTGGAGCTGATAAAAGCACGATTTTGGCTTGTGGATGTAACGCCTGTTTGGTGTGTTCAATTAACTGCAAGCCGATACCTTGTTTTTGATATTGTTCATCAACCGCTAAATCAGATAAATAACAGCAATAGGCAAAATCCGTCACGGAACGTGCCACACCCACTAATTGTTCACCATCCCAAGCGGTCACTAATAAATCCGCATGATGCAACATTGCCGCGACGCGTTTTTCATCCTCTAACGGACGGCGTGCCCCAAGCGTTGTTTTATTTAACAATTCAATAAATTGTTTAACTGAAATTGGTTCATTCACTTTGTAGTCTATCATTTTGCAAACCTATGATATTTGATACTCAACTTGTTATAGCAATTTAGCCGCCGCTTTATCCAAATACCATTCCGTCACGCCGTTTTTCGCCTGAATTTTGGCAGCAGGGTAAGGCAGATTTTCTGCAGGAGTCGTTTGGATTTCTTTTAAAATATCCGCTTTGCTTTCGCC
>CAKVVS010000169.1:0-3753 GCA_934834395.1 Parahaemophilus parainfluenzae
AATGGAAGCGCAAGTGTTGGATTCCATGGATCTTGAGCGTGAGCGTGGTATTACCATTAAAGCGCAGAGTGTAACCTTAAATTATCAAGCCAAAGACGGTGAAACATACCAATTAAACTTTATCGATACACCAGGACACGTGGACTTCTCTTATGAAGTGTCGCGTTCTCTTGCGGCTTGTGAAGGGGCATTGTTAGTTGTAGATGCAGGACAAGGTGTTGAAGCACAAACCTTGGCAAACTGCTATACCGCCATTGAAATGGATTTAGAAGTCGTACCGATTTTGAATAAAATCTACTTACCCGCAGCAGATCCTGAACGTGTTGCCGAAGAAATTGAAGACATCGTGGGTATTGATGCGATGGAAGCCGTACGTTGTTCGGCGAAAACCGGTGTGGGTATCGAAGATGTATTAGAAGAAATTGTTGCGAAAATTCCTGCGCCAGAAGGTGATCCTGATGCACCGTTACAAGCATTGATTATTGACTCTTGGTTCGATAACTATTTAGGCGTGGTGTCATTGGTTCGTATTAAAAATGGTGTCTTGCGTAAAGGCGATAAAATCAAAGTAATGTCTACCGGACAGGCTTACAACGTTGATCGTTTAGGGATCTTTACGCCAAAACAAGTGGATACGACAGTATTAAATACCGGCGAAGTAGGCTGGGTTGTTTGTGCAATTAAAGATATTTTAGGTGCACCAGTAGGGGATACCTTAACCCATCAACATAATCCGGCAAGCCATGTATTGCCAGGTTTTAAGAAAGTAAAACCGCAGGTTTATGCAGGCCTTTTCCCAGTTAGTTCTGACGATTATGAAGCTTTCCGTGATGCGTTAGGTAAATTAAGCTTAAACGATGCGTCGCTTTTCTATGAGCCAGAAAACTCGACGGCTTTAGGTTTTGGTTTCCGCTGTGGATTCTTAGGGCTTTTACACATGGAGATCATTCAAGAACGTTTAGAGCGTGAATATGATCTTGATTTGATTACCACGGCACCAACTGTAATTTATGAAGTCGAAATGACCAATGGTGAAGTAGTTTATGTGGACAGTCCATCAAAACTGCCACCGTTAAATAATATTGCGGAAATTCGTGAGCCGATTGCAGAGTGTAATATGCTCGTGCCACAAGAATTCTTGGGCAATGTCATTACCCTTTGCGTAGAAAAACGTGGTGTACAAACTAATATGGTGTATCACGGTAACCAAATTGCGTTAACTTATGAAATCCCAATGGGAGAAGTGGTATTGGATTTCTTCGATCGCTTGAAATCGACTTCTCGCGGTTATGCCTCTTTGGATTATGGTTTCAAACGTTTTCAAGCGGCGGACATGGTGCGCGTGGATATCATGATTAATGGTGATCGTGTTGATGCGTTAGCGTTGATTGTTCATAAAGATAATGCCCCTTATCGTGGTCGTGAATTAGTGGAAAAAATGCGTGAGCTGATTCCACGTCAACAATTTGATATCGCGATTCAAGCCGCGATTGGTAACCACATTATTGCGCGTTCAACTGTAAAACAATTGCGTAAAAACGTATTAGCAAAATGTTATGGTGGTGACGTGAGCCGTAAGAAAAAACTCTTACAGAAACAGAAAGAAGGTAAAAAACGAATGAAATCTTTAGGTAACGTGGAAGTGCCGCAAGAAGCGTTTTTAGCGATTTTACATGTTGGTAAAGATAAATAGGAAAGTAGAGCAATGTCGAATGTATTTTTTATTCTGTTGTTAGCCGTGGGCTTTGCCGGTTGGAAAGCGTTAGATTATTTCCAACTGCCTAACACATTCAGTATTTTATTGCTGATTTTAACCGCACTTTCCGGCATTTTATGGTGTTATCACCGCTTTGCCGTGATGCCGAGACGCTGTCGTCAAATCGCTCGTGTAGAACAACGATCAGGCAAAGCATTAACGGATGAAGAAAAAGCGAAAATTGAGCCAATTTCAGAAGGTTCAGAATTTATTTCTTCACTTTTCCCTGTGTTATCTGTGGTATTCCTTGTACGTTCATTTATTTTTGAGCCGTTTCAAATTCCATCGGGATCAATGGAAGCGACGTTGCGCGTAGGGGATTTCCTCGTTGTTAATAAATATACTTATGGTATTAAAGACCCCATTTTCCAAAATACGATTATTGAAGGTAACAAACCAGAACGTGGTGATGTGATCGTGTTTAAAGCGCCGGAACAAGCGTTACTTCGTACAAGTTTAGGAGCAACTCGAGCGGCTTATGCTGAAAATCTTGCGTTAACATCTAAAAACAATATGTCAGGTGTGGATTACATCAAACGTATTGTGGGTAAAGGCGGCGACCGTATTATCCTTGATGTTGAAAAAAGTGCTTTAACACTGATTTATGGTAAAGATGGCAAACCATGCGAAGTAGATTGCCAAACTAAAGCGTTTGAATATAAACAAGAACCCACAAATCCAGCATTCCCAACGCAAGTGGAATATTTGGAAATCGGCGACGTGACACACACGATTTTAGTGGAGCCAATGCGCCGTTATTCGGGGATTGAATTCTATCCACAAGAAGGCTTACCTACTGCAGAATGGATTGTGCCTGAAGGGCAATATTTTGTGATGGGAGATAACCGTGATCATAGTGATGACAGCCGTTTTTGGGGATTTGTACCAGAAAAAAATATCGTGGGTAAAGCCACTTATATTTGGATGAGTTTAGAAAAAGAACCAAATGAGTGGCCTACAGGCTTCCGTTTAGACCGTTTCTTTACAAAAATTAATTAATATGAATCATTTAGATCGACTAGAACGAAAAATTGGTTATCAATTTTCCGATCTAAAAAACTTAAAATTGGCACTGACACACCGCAGTGCCTCCACTCAACATAATGAACGCCTAGAATTTCTAGGCGATTCGATTCTCAATTATGTCATTGCAGACGCGCTTTATCATCAATTTCCTCGTTGTAATGAAGGTGAACTTAGCCGTATGCGCGCAACATTAGTGCGTGAGCCGACACTGGCAATGATTGCCCGAAATTTTGAGCTTGGGGATTATATGTCCTTAGGTTCTGGTGAATTGAAAAGTGGTGGCTTTCGTCGTGAATCTATTTTGGCGGATTGTGTTGAAGCAGTAATTGGCGCAATGGCATTAGATTCAAGCTTTGATAAAGCAGCAGATATTGTGCGTAGTTGGTATAAAACCTTATTGGCTGAAATTAAGCCAGGCGATAACCAAAAAGATGCCAAAACGCGTTTACAAGAGTATTTACAAGGTAAGCATTTCGCCTTGCCAACTTATGAAGTGATTAAAATAGAAGGGGAAGCGCATTGCCAAACCTTCACCGTGGAATGTACGGTAAAAAACGTACCAAATATTGACCGCACTTTTATTGCAAAAGGTTCTAGCCGTCGTAAGGCAGAACAAGCGGCCGCAGAACAAATTTTAAAAATATTGGAAATAAAATGACCGAATTAAATCAAGAACAAGAGACCTATTGTGGTTTTATTGCCATTGTAGGACGCCCAAATGTAGGGAAATCCACCCTGTTAAATAAAATTTTGGGACAAAAAATCTCGATTACTTCCCGCAAGGCACAAACCACTCGTCACCGTATTGTGGGAATTAAAACCGAAGGCATCTACCAAGAAATTTATGTAGATACGCCGGGACTTCATATCGAAGAAAAACGCGCGATTAACCGTTTAATGAACCGTGCAGCAAGCTCGGCAATCGGGGATGTGGATCTCATTATTTTTGTTGTGGATGGTACACATTGGAA
>CAKVVS010000170.1:0-3739 GCA_934834395.1 Parahaemophilus parainfluenzae
AGTATGACCGCGACGCGTTAAAACACCACCTTCTGCGGCACGTAATGGGAAAACATGTCCTGGACGGTGAAGATCTGTCGGTTTCGCCTGATCTGCAATTGCCGCTTTTATTGTTGTGACGCGATCTTGTGCCGATACACCTGTTGACACACCTTCTGCCGCTTCAATCGTCACGGTAAACGCGGTTTTATTCACGCTATTGTTATGCTCAACCATCGGTGGCAAATCAAGCTGTTTGCATTGTTCATCGGTGATACATAAACACACGATACCGCTGCCATAACGAATAAGTTTTGCCATTTGTTCTGGCGTAATGGTTTCTGCTGGAAAAATTAAATCGCCTTCATTTTCGCGATCTTCATCATCCAACACTAATACGCCATTACCTTGTTTGAATGCGTTCAATGCGTTAATCACCCGTTCTTCGCCGGTCGCACCAAATGCAGATAAAATTGACTGATTCATCGTAATTTCCTTTGTTGTTACGTTAAAATTAACCAGAATCAGGGCTGAGAAATGCAAATAAATAGAACGGAATTGGGAACCCAATCCGTTTTATTCTCTTTCATCCAGACTATACTGTCGGCTTTGGAATTTCACCAAATCTGCTAACCTTAAAAGTACAAAGCGAAACAATTTTGTAAAACGCAATCAAAATTGACCGCACTTTTAAGTGCTCGTGGGCTGTCACCACCGGTAGGGAATTTCACCCTGCCCTGAGAATGCAGGTCGTAGTATAACGCAAAATGTCGCTGTAAAAAATCATTCAATGAAAAATGTTTTTATTTGCACAAAGATTGCATAAAATAGGGCTATACTGCCACTATGCAATGGCGATTTAGCGAAGGATACATTATGTCGAACAAACACGATAAAAAAGTGGGGGTGATTTTTGGGAAATTCTACCCAGTTCATACCGGCCATATTAATATGATTTATGAAGCATTCAGTAAAGTGGATGAGCTTCACGTGATTGTCTGTAGCGATACCGAACGCGATTTAAAACTGTTTTATGATAGTAAAATGAAGCGCATGCCGACGGTACAAGATCGCCTTCGCTGGATGCAACAAATCTTTAAATATCAAAAAAATCAAATTTTCATTCATCATTTAGTTGAGGATGGCATTCCAAGTTACCCAAATGGCTGGCAAGCTTGGAGTGACGCGGTAAAAAATCTATTTGAAGAAAAACAATTTACCCCGACAATGGTATTTAGTAGTGAGCCACAAGATAAAGCGCCATATGAAAAATACTTAGGACTCGAAGTTTCTTTAGTGGATCCTGACCGCTCTTTCTTTAATGTATCCGCAACGAAAATTCGTACTACGCCTTTCCAATATTGGAAATTCATTCCGAAAGAAGTCCGTCCGTTCTTTGCAAAAACTATCGCCATTTTAGGTGGTGAAAGCAGCGGTAAAAGCGTGTTAGTCAGCAAACTGGCTGCTGTATTTAACACCACTTCCGCCTGGGAATATGGTCGTGAATATGTCTTCGAAAAATTAGGTGGCGATGAGCAAGCCATGCAATATTCTGACTATCCACAAATGGCATTAGGTCATCAACGCTATATTGATTATGCCGTACGTCACGCCCATAAAGTAGCGATTATTGATACCGATTTCATTACCACGCAGGCTTTTTGTATTCAATACGAAGGCAAAGCGCATCCTTTCCTCGATTCCATGATCAAAGAATACCCATTTGATGTAACAATCTTATTGAAAAATAACACAAAATGGGTGGATGATGGCTTACGTAGTCTAGGCAGCCAAAAACAACGTCAACAATTCCAACAGTTATTGAAGAAATTGTTAGATAAATACAAAGTGCCTTACATTGAAATTGAATCGCCAAGTTATTTAGATCGTTATAACCAAGTGAAATCTGTTGTGGAAAAAGTGTTAAATGATGAAGAACTTGAAGGTTTACAGCATACTAAACGCAAATTGACCACTGAGAAATAACATGATTTTATTCGCAGGCGATCCGCACGGAAGTTATGAACATCTTTATCCTTTCGTGCAAGAAAATGACAACGTTGCCCTGATTATTTTGGGCGACTTGCAACTTTCTTCGCCTGATGAATTAGATAAACTCGCACAACATTGTGATATTTGGTTTATTCACGGTAATCATGACAGCAAAACCGTCGCCGCATTTGAGGCGATTTGGGGTACACATTGGAAATCGCGTAATTTGCATAATCGTGTTGTTGAAATCCAAGGTCAACGCATTGCCGGCTTAGGTGGCGTATTCCGAGGACAAATCTGGATGCCCCCCAATAAGCCGATGTATTTTGACCCTATCCACTATTGCCAATATAGCCCGCAAGAAAAAATTTGGCGTGGCGGTGTACCATTACGTCATCGCACGTCTATTTTCCCTTCTGATATCGAAGCCATTGAAAATGAACAAGCCGATATTTTAATTTGCCATGAAGCGCCTAAACCCCATCCAATGGGATTTCGTGTGATTAATCAACTCGCAGAAAAATTAGGGGTAAGACACGTTTTCCATGGCCATCATCATAACAATGTCGAGTACAAGACAAATTTCCCTTATAAAATCACGAATGTCGGTTTTAGAAGTGTTACTGATGCACACGGAAATTATTTATTAAAAACTATTGATGATCGAGAAAAATAACTGAGTTAGTTGTTAATTGTTTTTAATAAAAAGAAAAGTTTGAAGAGAGAAGATGGCGCACCCGAAAGGATTCGAACCTTTGACCGCTCGGTTCGTAGCCGAGTACTCTATCCAGCTGAGCTACGGGTGCGTAGTGATGTTTTATTCTTCGTGACCATTTTAACTGATAGAGTCGATTTAAAATGGCGCACCCGAGAGGATTCGAACCTCTGACCGCTCGGTTCGTAGCCGAGTACTCTATCCAGCTGAGCTACGGGTGCAGAATAATAAAACTAAAAACAAATGGCGGTGAGAGAGGGATTCGAACCCTCGATGGAGTTTTTGACCCCATACTCCCTTAGCAGGGGAGCGCCTTCAGCCTACTCGGCCATCTCACCACAATCGGTTTGTGGGCGGTATAATACGTTTTTTTGAAAATAAGTCAAATCATTTTTTGTAAAAGCCATTTTGGTTGCTTGATTTATCTACATTTTGCATAAATAAAGTGCGGTTGAAAAAACAAATAAATTTCTCACTGCACTTTAATTTTAATCATCTCTAGCCTTTTAAAATTGCCCGCAGACGATCAAGCTGACTAGAGGTTTGTTGTTGCTTCTGCTCTACCGTCAATTTTGGCTTATCTTTTTCCCATTGCACATCATCTTGTGGTAACTCTGCCAAGAAACGGCTAGGTTCTGGGCGAATTAACTCGCCAAATTGACGTCGTTCACGACAAAGAGAAAAAGTCAGCGTTTGTTGTGCTCGCGTAATGCCCACATAGGCTAGGCGGCGCTCTTCCTCCACATTGTCTTCATCAATACTAGTCTGATGAGGCAAAATCCCCTCTTCCATACCAATTAAATACACATGGGGAAACTCTAAGCCTTTGGAGGCGTGCAATGTCATTAATTGAACTTGATCACTCTCGTCATCGTCTTCACCACGTTCCATCATGTCGCGTAAGGTTAAACGGGTAACCACTTGATTTAAATTCATTGGCTCATTCACTTCATCGCCTTTGAGCATATCCTCTACCCAGCTAAATAAGGTTGCCACGTTTTTACTTTGCATTTCGGCAGCTTTCGGGCTAGTGGCATATTCATACAAATATTC
>CAKVVS010000171.1:0-3714 GCA_934834395.1 Parahaemophilus parainfluenzae
CTGCGGTGCATATGGCAGATGGTTATGCACGTGCGACCGGTAAAGTGGGTTGTGTGTTAGTGACATCAGGACCAGGTGCAACCAATGCGATTACGGGGATTTTGACTGCTTATACTGATTCAGTGCCAATGGTGATCATTTCAGGTCAGGTAATGAGCAGCTTGATCGGTCGTGATGCGTTCCAAGAATGTGATATGGTGGGGATTTCTCGTCCAGTGGTTAAGCACAGCTTTATTGTTAAAAAAGCAGAAGACATTCCAGGTATCTTGAAAAAAGCCTTTTATATTGCTTCAACAGGCCGTCCTGGTCCCGTTGTCGTAGACATTCCAAAAGATACCGTAAATCCAACTTTAAAATATCCTTACGAATATCCAAAATCTGTTGAGCTTCGTTCTTACAATCCAACGGTAAATGGTCACAAAGGTCAAATTAAGAAAGCGTTAAAAGCATTATTAGTAGCTAAAAAACCAGTTTTATTTGTGGGTGGTGGGGCAATTGCTGCAGGTTGTCATGAAGAATTAACGCAATTTGCACAACGTTTAAATTTACCGGTAACTTCATCGTTAATGGGGTTAGGTGTATATCCAAGTACCGATAAACAATTCTTAGGTATGCTTGGGATGCACGGGACTTATGAAGCCAATACAGCGATGCATGAAAGTGATTTAATTCTTGGTGTTGGCGTTCGTTTTGATGACCGAACCACTAACAACTTAGATAAATATTGCCCGAATGCAAAAGTGATTCAGATTGATATTGACCCAACCTCTATTTCTAAAAACGTCCCTGTTGCGATTCCAATTGTAGGTAACGCGAAAAATGTATTGGATGAGTTCTTAAGCTTATTAGGTGAAGAAATTGGTTCGCGTCCTCAAAACCAATTAGAAGATTGGTGGAAACAAATTGATGAATGGAAAGCGAAAAAATGCTTGGATTTCGACCGCACTTCAGGCGTAATTAAACCGCAACAAGTGATGGAAGCGGTATATCGTATTACAAAAGGCCAAGCTTATGTGGCATCGGATGTAGGTCAACACCAAATGTTTGCTGCATTACATTATCCATTTGATTTACCGCGTCGTTGGATCAACTCAGGCGGTGCAGGTACGATGGGCTTCGGTTTACCGGCTGCATTAGGGGTAAAACTTGCGCATCCTGAAGCTACCGTGGTTTGTGTAACGGGTGATGGCAGTATTCAAATGAATATCCAAGAGCTTTCAACAGCAACGCAATATGGTATTCCTGTTGTGGTAATTTGTTTGAACAACCACTTCTTAGGAATGGTAAAACAATGGCAGGATTTGATTTACTCTGGCCGCCATTCTCAAACTTATATGAATTCTTTACCGGATTTCGTGAAGTTAGCCGAATCTTATGGGCATGTGGGAATTCAAATTTCAACACCAGATGAATTAGAAAGCAAATTACAAGAAGCCTTCAGCATTAAAAATAAATTGGTCTTTGTTGATATTAACGTTGATGAAACCGAACACGTTTACCCAATGCAAGTTCGCGGCGGGGCGATGAATGAGATGATTTTAAGCAAACCACAAGAGGAGAAAGAATAATGCGTAGAATTTTATCTGTTTTATTAGAAAATGAATCCGGTGCATTATCTCGTGTGGTCGGCTTATTTTCCCAACGTGCATTTAACATTGAAAGCTTAACTGTGGCACCAACCGATGATCCAACCCTTTCTCGTATGACGATTGAAGCTGTGGGTGATGAGCAAGTGCTCGAACAAATCGAAAAACAACTTCACAAATTAGTGGATGTGTTTAAAGTTATTAACTTGAGTGAACATGAGCACGTTGAGCGTGAAGTGTTGTTAGTGAAAGTGCGAGCAACGGGTTCATCACGCGATGAGCTAAAACGTTTAGCAGACATCTTCCGTGGTCAGATTGTGGATGTAACAACAAAATCCTACACGATTCAATTAACGGGTACAAAAGACAAATTAGATGCTTTTGTTGAGGCGGTGAAGGAAGAAAGTACATTACTTGAGATTGTTCGTTCAGGCTTAATTAGTCTTTCCCGTGGCGAGAAAAATATTCTCTAATGCTGTGAAA
Organism: Parahaemophilus parainfluenzae; assembly: GCA_934834395.1. GTDB lineage: Bacteria > Pseudomonadota > Gammaproteobacteria > Enterobacterales > Pasteurellaceae > Haemophilus_D > Haemophilus_D parainfluenzae_Q. Next base: position 2,070 of record CAKVVS010000171.1, read on the forward strand.
AGTGCGGTTAAAAATGACCGCACTTTTGAAACAAAAAGGAAGTCATGATTGACTTCCTTTTTGTTTATTCTGAATAAATATTAAGCTTCCGATTTATTAGTGAATGCGATATATAAACAAACTGCAAAACCGGCAATTAAAACATAAGGTGTAAAGGTTGGAACGCCAGTAGGGGCAGCCGCGAAACCAAAGTTATGTGCCGCTGCTGCGCCCAGTAACATACCGAGCACAAATAATGCTGAGTCATTATTTCCTTCACCAATATTGACTAATTGTTTGCTTGGACAACCGCCGCCTAATGCAAAGCAAAGTCCGCAAAGCGCCATAGAAAGGAAATTGTAGAGGTAGTCATTATGGGCGATAGGTTGTTTTTCAAAGCCTAAATGAAATTGGCCTAGTAAGGCATTGGTTATTGCCGCAAAGACAATCAGTGCAATCACACCATTTAATAAATGTACATCACGGAAGAGGACAAAGTTTCGGAATGCCCCTATTGTGCAAAAACGTGATTTTTGCATCAGCACACCGAGAAGTAATCCGCCAGCAAGTGACATCCAAATAGCCGCATGTTGTGCACCAGGCCCTTTTTCAGAGGTATAAATCGCTAGATTTTCACCAAATTTAAATTGGGTTAAGGCTAAAACAAGCAAAATCACGGCAAAGATTGGACCGATTAAGCCAGAAGATTGGCTTTGTTCCTTAGATTTACCTAATGAGAATCCTCGATTAGCGAAGAAAATGCCGCCTAATACACCCGTAAATAATCCTACGATACCTGCAATTGCAGTGAGATCACCGCCGCCTAATCGTAAATAAGCACGCCATGGACAACCTAAGAAAATGAGTGCACCAAGCATCGCAAAAAAGCCTAAGCTAATACGAGCAAGTGGGGCAGAGCCACCACGAGGTTTGAATTCCTTAGATAAGAATGCACTGGCGAGTGCTCCTAAAACTAATCCAATGAGTTCTGGACGAAGGTATTGCAATGGGGCGGCGTGGTGTAATCCAAGCGATCCGGCTGTATCGCGTAAGAAACAAGCCGCACAAAATCCCATATTACCAGGATTGCCATTGTAAGTGAGAAGTGGCGCAACGATACCAAGTGCAGCACCTGCAACCACAGGCCAAGTTAAAATTTTCATAATTAGACCCTTGTGATATCTGAAGTTAAATTGAATTGTGTGTTTTTAATAATAAAAACAAAGGTATTGTAGAAAGAGTTGAAAAATAAAGAAAGTTTATTTTTTTGAAATTGTGAGCGGGATCAATTAATTGATATTAGTAACCTTTAAATCCATCTTCCCAAATGCAATTCCACAATATCAACTAAATGTCGAAGGAATGTGGTGTCTTGGTCGTTGTGGAAACGGTCAGTGTCTCGAGATTTGAAGAGTAAAAGTGCGGTTGGTTTTTGAGGTGTTCCACCTAAACGGCAAATCGCTACAGAGCCGATAGGGAGTTCTTCAGGGAGGAACATGAGGGCTTTTTCTTTATTGGAGAGATCGCCTAAATAGAATTGGCGTAAGCCCATACGCTCTAAGCGAATGAGTTCAAAGGCTTTTCTGTCTAACCAATGTTGTTCAGGAATAGTGCTATTTTTTTTCCAGCTGTCTGTAAAAAGTAAGATTTTGGCACCTTCTAGCTC
>CAKVVS010000172.1:0-3696 GCA_934834395.1 Parahaemophilus parainfluenzae
ATATAACTCAACCGGGTTGGTCAGAAAATTGGCAGGAACCGACTTTTCTCATGCCGGTTTTAGATGAAAAAACGTTGGAAAAAGACACCGCACTTTTTGGCGAGCCACTGCCTGAATTAAAATGTTATTTCATCTTAGATGCCAATAAGCATAAATATTTAGCACCTGAGGATTTTCATTGCCGTATTGAAAGCCTGTTTCAAGGGGAATTCGCTGAAATCACCAAAGACATTGCGCCTTATTTGGTAGAAGTGATTCCTTATCCTGATGACAGCTCAGAAAGCGAATTAATGGGCTTGTTTAGTGATGAAGGGGCAATGACTAGATTCAATTGGCATGAAGAACTGGGCGTCTTTATTCATTCCCGTTATGATTTCGACACCGTGTTACGTCATCTTCGCCACTTTCCTGTGATGAAAGACGAAAACGGCAAGTGGTTCTTCTTCCGTTTTTACGACCCGAAAGTGTTACGCAATTATTTAGAGGTCATTGCTACCAGCCCGGAAAAACTCAATAAATTTTTCGGCTATGAAAAACGCATTATTCATGCTTTTGCCTCAGGCATTGGCGATAGTTTTCATTATTACCAACTTAAAGCCTTACCGGAAGACACCCGAAACATCCCGATTCTTCTAACAGAATTTGAGGTGAATGGATTTAAAGATAAAAAATGGTTGGAAACGAGAGAATACTTAATGGAGTATGCTTTACAGGAATATCCGCAGCTTTATTCGGAAGAAAACAAAAATGTGCTAATTAAGAATTTAGATGAAGGCTTTAATAAAGGCTATACTTATAATATCGCGATATTACAATATGTCGTTGCCAAACAAAGTGCGGTGAAAAATAACATTGATTTTGCTACCCTTGAAACACAGCTGAAATATACGATATCAACACCGTTAGAACGTGCACAGGAATTATTCGCCGCGTTAGGATTAAAATAAATAAGAGACCACATTATGGCAGAGCAAAAAGAACTTAAAAAACCAGGCGCCGACCAGGCGGGTAGTATTGTCGCCCCTTGCCAAAAAGACATTCGACTTTACCCGGCAAGATTAACATTGACCGATAAGGCATTTGAAAAAATCAGAACAGAAGGAACGACTCCCGTTCTGCCAAAAGACATACCAACAGGCAGTGATGATTATGATCTGCGCCGTTTGCGTGATGGCTATATTTATATCTTGGCAGTGAATGCGGAGTCTGATTGTTTTTCCATCACTGGTGAAGCGGAAAATGGGCAGGCTTGGTATATTTATGATTATCGTAATAATGAGATTAATCAAGGATTCTCGCAAAAATATAAAGCTTATTTTTATGATCTGATAAATGAAACTAAAAAAGTATTTACACCAGAGGACGTCTCACAAAATGATTTTGATGAAGATAAAAACGAGATTATTACCGAGGAACAAGTAGAACTAGCGGCAGTTACAGTACAAGGCGAAAAAAGTACATTTATTTTATCGGAATATATCTCATTGAATTCGGCAATATCAAACATCCATATCATGTATTCCGATTTTGAGTTGCCTTATAGCTTGCTAAAAGAAATTGAAAAATCACCGGATAGTAGAGCATCGTGGATGAGAGAAATTAATCTTCAGGCACCATCGGGAGCTGCAACCGACCTTCAACAATTAACCGATGTAGTCGCAGATTTTTCGTTGAAAGATCTCGCCATGGAAAATCAAGTTTCCAATAGCTATCGCTATACGCCAATCGGCAGATTAAAAAATTGGCAGGATGTTTCTGAGCGAATTACCTACGGTAACGGTGTTATTATTGCACTGGAAGATCCTATCGGCACAATCCGTGATCTGGCGTGCTATCACGGCTATTTAGACGAACAACGGGAAAAAATATTAACTAAATATGAATACGCCATTAGAACGGCAAGTTTTATTCATTCCCATGCACAAGAGAAAATCTTGTACAATTTTAATCAACAAAAAGATATACATGGCGCAGTTAAGGGTGTCATTGATAATAAAAACCCTTGGTATACTGGCTTTGCCAAAGAGTGGGAGCAATTCCATAAAAAGCCGATGCAAGCACCCGTCCCACAGGTACTTACCTTAGCACAATCCTATAAAGAATATACTAAAGTATCATCAATTCATTTGGCAAAAGATAGCCACAACGATATATTTTCATCGTTAAAACAAGAACTCAATTTAGAAGATATTCCGGGCGAAAATGCCATTCATAAAATGGCTAATCTTCCGGGATTGTACGGTGAGCATTTTAAATCTGTTGTAGAAGCCCATATTAAATTAATTGATGCAAATCACGCTCGATTTGAAATATTAACTTCTCTTCTGAATAAAAAAGACACTTCTGCTGTTTATGCGGCAAATGCCTTTTATTTATATGCACACGGACTACTTTGGGGATTGGATATTTCGTCTTATGGTTTTAATGCGTCAACCGCAGCCTTGGGCAACGAAATGGGAGTGACCTATGAGCCTGCTGGGTTCCAAGTAAGTAACGAATCGATTCAAATGCTACAAAACCTCGTTAAGTCGCTGAATAAATCCTTGGAAATGGTGACAACATTGGCAAAAAGCAGTGATTTCGCTATTGCCTCTTATGATTTGGTTGTGGAGGTACTCATCAGTAAACACAGCGCATTAGCGAATCCAAATAATGTTAAAAAAGTAGGGCAAGGCGCTCACTTTGTAAATTGGAAGCGGGTATATGAAGTCAATCCTGTCACCGGGCGGTATTCTTACACAGACAAATTTGTGGCCTCGCCTAACAGCATGAAAGAAAAAATTCTCAATACTGTAAAAAACTCTCATTCTGTGCCATCGGAATATGCCCATTTTCATGTGGGAAGCGGGTTAGTGAAATTGCAAATGTTAGAGGTGATTATCGGCTTTTTTAATACCCAAAAATACCGAACCGCAGAAGGACAGTTGGCTAATGACCCGTTCTTGGCTGCCGCACTCGCCTTAGGCGGAGCAAAATCCACACCGATTTTAGATAAATTTAAGGCGAAAGTGGATGAAAGCAAAAGCACGGTGAAAGCCAACCTCGTTAATTCGGGGGGCAAACCCCACCGGCAAAATCTCAAATTGATGAATTTTAAAATCCAATCGCTTTCGCAAATGTCCACTATCAGACAAATTGCAAGCCGACTCATCAGTGTGAATTCGGCATTGGTTTTCTTAAATTCACTGGTGGAATATGGCAACTGGTATGAAGCGCGTTATAAAAATGATGCCTTAGGACAATATGGAGCAATGTTGCGCGGTTTTGGCGGGCTGGCTGCCGGTGCTTCGTATGGGGTGCTGGGCTTGTTGGCAGAAAATGCCCTTGCGGTGACCGGTGCCGCTGCCGTCGTGCCTGTTGTGTTATGGGTTGGCTTGGCGGCAGTAGTGCTTGGCACGATTATGGGGCTTTTATCGAAAGATGATATGGACAGCTGGATGGAGAATAGTTTTTGGGGGGAAAGCCCTAATTATTGGGGCAATCCAATTAGGGGATATGAATGGGAAAATGAACGTTTAAACGATTTTGAAGAACAATATAAAAATAGTATTTTTCAATACATTGAAAATGAGAGTGGATTCACTTTATCCCAAGAATCACAAAAAGTATTTCATTATTATGAAATCGAACTACAACGCTATTTTGCTTTTAAAGAAAATATCAAACTTTCCAAATATGAATCACCGAATGCTGTGT
>CAKVVS010000173.1:0-892 GCA_934834395.1 Parahaemophilus parainfluenzae
TTCTTCTAGTGAGCTCGCTACCGCTGGAATATCTTTTAATTCTTCTGGTGGAAGATCATAAAGATTTTTATCCATTGCATCGCCTGGGTGGATTTTGTTTACTACACCATCAAGGCCTGCCATTAATAGCGCAGCGAATGCAAGATATGGGTTTGCCAGTGGATCTGGGAAACGCGCTTCAATACGTATCGCTTTCGGGTTGGTTACTGCTGGGATACGAATTGAAGCAGAACGGTTGCTTGCAGAGTAAGCCAACAATACTGGCGCTTCAAAACCAGGCACTAAACGTTTGTATGAGTTAGTGCTTGGGTTAGTGAAAGCATTTAAGGCTTTAGCATGCTTAATAATACCGCCGATGTAATAAAGTGCGGTTTCAGAAAGGCCGGCATATTTATCACCTTGGAAAATATTTTTACCGTCTTTGCTTAATGACATATTACAGTGCATGCCCGAACCATTATCACCTGTGATTGGTTTTGGCATAAAGCAAGCGGTTTTACCATGTTCTAATGCAACGTTTTGTACAACATATTTATAGATTTGAGTTTCATCCGCTTTCAAGGTTAAGCTATTGAATTTCGTTGCAATTTCATTTTGACCTGCTGTTGCCACTTCATGGTGGTGAGCTTCGATGACTAAGCCCATTTCTTCTAAAATCAAACACATTTCAGAACGAATATCATGAGCCGTATCAATTGGTGCCACCACACAATAACCACCTTTCTTCAATGGACGATAAGCATTGTTACCGCCTTCGTATTTTTTGTTGGTGTTCCAAGCGGCTTCAATATCATCAATGGCGAAAGAAGCACGGTTCATTGATACATCAAAACGCACATCATCAAATAAGAAGAACTCTGGTTCTGGACCAAAGAATGCCTGATCTGCAACG
>CAKVVS010000173.1:902-3682 GCA_934834395.1 Parahaemophilus parainfluenzae
GTTGAACGCATATAGTTTTCTGCACGAATAGCGATTGAACGCGGATCACGATCATAGCTTTGCATGGTTGTTGGTTCATACACGCTACAACGAATTGAAAGTGTTGGGATCTGCGCAAATGGATCGACTACTGCAGTCTCAGCGATTGGCATTAAAAGCATATCGGCTTTGTTAATGGTTTTCCAACCTTCAACAGAAGAGCCATCGAACATTTTGCCATCTTCAAACATATCTTCATCGACAAGGCTAACTGGGATAGAAACACCGTGTTCTTTACCTTTAATGTCGGTGAAACGAAGTAGCACGAACTTAATATCGTTCTCTTCGATCAGTTTGAATACGTTGGCAATTGCATTTGCATTTGGCATAAGGAGTCCTCTATTTTGCTATGTGTATAATCTTTAATAAAATTAAAAGAGCATTATAACGCAATCGCTTGCTTTTTTCATGGGATTTATTTTAAACACCGGCATAGCAGAGTAACGAAATATCGTGTATAATTTTTGCCCTTTCGCGATTCTCGTAGGGTGAGTTTAACTCACCAATTTAAACTACTTGGACTATTCGGTGGCATAAAAATTCCACCCTACAAAACTTAAACTTTAAGAACGTAATAAATGAAAAACGACATTGATATTAATAAATTGCGCAATATCGCAATTATCGCTCACGTTGACCATGGTAAAACCACCCTCGTTGACAAACTCCTTCAACAATCAGGTACATTTGAATCAACTCGTGGTGATGTTGATGAACGCGTAATGGACTCAAACGATCTTGAAAAAGAACGTGGTATTACCATTCTTGCAAAAAATACCGCAATTAACTGGAATGGTTATCGCATTAACATCGTAGATACCCCAGGACACGCCGACTTCGGTGGTGAAGTAGAACGTGTACTTTCTATGGTGGATTCTGTACTTTTAGTGGTAGATGCCTTTGACGGTCCAATGCCACAAACGCGTTTCGTAACCCAAAAAGCCTTTGCTCACGGTTTAAAACCAATTGTAGTTATCAACAAAGTTGACCGTCCTGGCGCACGCCCTGATTGGGTGGTGGATCAAGTATTCGATTTATTCGTTAACCTTGGTGCAACAGACGAGCAATTAGACTTCCCAATTATCTATGCATCTGCATTAAATGGTGTTGCGGGTCTTGAACACGAAGAATTAGCGGAAGACATGACCCCATTATTTGAAGCGATCGTTCAACACGTCGAACCGCCAAAAGTGGAACTTGATGCCCCATTCCAAATGCAAATCTCACAATTAGACTATAACAGCTATGTGGGTGTTATCGGTATCGGTCGTATCAAACGTGGTGCAATCAAACCAAATCAACCTGTAACGATTATTGATGGCGAAGGTAAAACTCGCCAAGGTCGTGTGGGTCAAGTATTAGGTCATCTTGGTTTACAACGTTATGAAGAAGATATCGCTTATGCAGGCGATATTATCGCGATTACCGGTTTAGGTGAATTAAATATCTCGGATACTATTTGCGATATCAACGCCGTTGAAGCCTTACCTTCATTAACCGTTGATGAGCCAACCGTAACCATGTTCTTCTGTGTAAACACCTCTCCGTTTGCGGGCCAAGAAGGTAAATATGTGACTTCTCGTCAAATTCTTGAGCGTTTAAACAAAGAGTTAGTTCACAACGTGGCATTACGCGTAGAAGAAACACCAAACCCAGATGAATTCCGTGTTTCTGGTCGTGGCGAATTACACCTTTCTGTATTAATTGAAAATATGCGTCGTGAAGGTTATGAACTTGCGGTTTCTCGCCCTAAAGTAATCTACCGTGAAATCAACGGTAAAAAACAAGAGCCTTATGAGCAAGTGACGATCGACGTAGAAGAACAACACCAAGGTTCTGTCATGGAAGCATTGGGTATCCGTAAAGGTGAAGTTCGTGACATGATGCCAGATGGCAAAGGTCGTGTACGTTTAGAATACATCATCCCTAGCCGTGGCTTAATCGGTTTCCGTGGTGAATTCATGACCATGACGTCAGGTACTGGTTTACTTTACTCTAGTTTCGATCACTACGATGACATCAAACCAGGTGAAATCGGCCAACGTAAAAACGGTGTATTAATTTCTAACGCGACAGGTAAAGCATTAGCTTATGCGCTATTTGGTTTACAAGAGCGTGGTAAATTAATGATCGAAGCTAACGTAGAAGTTTACGAAGGCCAAATCATCGGTATTCACAGCCGCACAAACGACTTAACGGTAAACTGTTTGCAAGGTAAAAAACTCACCAATATGCGTGCATCGGGTAAAGATGATGCCATCGTATTAACTACACCGGTGAAATTCTCCCTTGAACAAGCTATCGAATTTATCGATGACGACGAGTTAGTGGAAGTAACACCAGAATCGATCCGTATCCGTAAAAAACTCTTAACGGAAAACGATCGTAAACGTGCAAACCGTACGACAACCAGTACGAGTACACACTAATTAAAAACGTGCGGAAATTTGACCGCACTTTCGTTGGTATTTGTGCGTAGCGCAAATAAACTGAGCGAGCCGACAGTCAGTAAGAAGAAAATGAGTAATAGCACATAACCACGGGAGCTATCTAAAGCAAAGGCGTGAACGGAGGTTAATGCACCTGAACGGACAATAAATGTGCCTAATACACTAAATGCAAAAGCGAGTAGGGAAAAGAGTGTTGTCCAGTAGCTAAACATGCCTTGTCTTTCAGTCACCATTAAGCTGTGTAAAAGTGCAAGTCCTAATAACCATGGCATAAGTGAGGCGTTTTCTACA
>CAKVVS010000174.1:0-3634 GCA_934834395.1 Parahaemophilus parainfluenzae
TTCGTACACTTTGTCAAGGGTTGCTTTTGCTCTTGCACGGGCTTTTTCTGCACCTTGACGCAAAATCTCGTCTAAAAGTGCTTCATCGTTACGATATTGATAGAAACGTTCTTGTAAACCCGCAAGTAAGTTTGACACTTCATCTGCAACGGCTGTTTTTAAGTGGCCGTACATTTTGCCTTCAAATTCTTTTTCAAGTTCAGCCACAGCTTTATCCGTTACTGCAGAAAGAATATCTAATAGGTTAGATACGCCAGCTTTGTTTTTTACGTCATAACGTACAACAGGTGGTTCATCAGAGTCGGTTACCGCACGTTTGATTTTTTTCGCCACCGATTTTGGATCTTCAAGCAAAGTCACCACGTTATTACGGTTATCATCTGATTTAGACATTTTTTTATCAGGATCTTGCAAAGACATAATACGCGCACCGGCTTTGCCTAAGAAGATTTCAGGGATCGTGAAAATATCACCGTAAATGGCATTAAAACGAGCCGCAATATCACGAGTGATTTCTAAATGTTGTTTTTGGTCATCCCCTACCGGCACACTTTTCGCTTGGTAAAGTAAGATATCTGCTGCCATTAAAACCGGATAATCAAATAAACCCACGTTAATATTTTCGGCATAACGTGCTGATTTATCTTTAAATTGAGTCATACGGCTCATTTCACCAAAATAGGTATAGCAGTTTAACACCCAGCTTAGTTGAGTATGCTCTGGTACATGAGATTGCACAAAGATCGTGCTTTTATTCGGATCAATGCCACAAGCCAAGTAAAGGGCGAGCACATCAAGGGTCGCTTTGCGAAGTGCTACAGGATCTTGGCGTACAGTGATGGCATGTAAATCCACCACACAGAAAATACACTCATAATCTTCTTGCATTTTCACCCAGTTGCGAAGTGCACCTAAATAATTCCCGATAGTTAATTCGCCGGAAGGCTGCACGCCACTGAATACAATTGGTTTTGTCATTGGTTATCCTTTTATTCTGTAAACTGAATTGGCGCTATGATAACAAAAGATAGGGCGTTTTTTAATGATTGAGTTCAAAACAATGTGTAAAAATGCTATATTACGCCAAAAATTTCTGCAGCTCACAATTTATAATCCCAATGAAAAATTATAATGATATGGCTCTGGCACTTGCCGGTGTTTGTCAATCAGTCTTATTAATCAGTCAATTAGCACAAAAAGGCGAAGTTGATAACCAAGATGCATTCCAAACAACCATTCATTCTCTTCTCATTACTCAACCCGAAGATACATTAGCCGTATTTGGCGGTGATGTTCAACATCTTAAAGTGGGATTAAACACGCTTATCGAGCAACTCACCCAATTAAATGACAAAAATTTATTAAATTATTGGGGCAGCTTGTTAGCGTTAGAGAGCAAATTAAACAAACAACCTGAAATCAAACAAGAACTTGGCCGCCGTATTGCTCGCTTACCGGAACAACTTGCTTATCATGACAATCAATTTGATGATGAGATGTTTTCTATCATGGCAAATATTTATGTCGATACGATTAGCCCTTTAGGCAAACGCATCCACATTATTGGTTCGGCATATCATTTACAGCAACAAAGCGTGCAAGACAAAATTCGTGCGTGTTTACTTGCTGGCATTCGTTCTGCCGTTTTGTGGCGTCAAGTCGGCGGCAGCAAATGGCAACTGTTATTTCATCGTAAAAAATTAGTGCAAGCGGCACGACAACTCTACTTAACTTTAAATTAATCCTTGGAGAACTCTTATGCAACTTTCCGCATTAACCGCTCTTTCCCCGATTGACGGTCGTTATCAAGATAAAGCCACTGCATTGCGTGGTATTTTTAGTGAATTTGGCTTGCTCAAATTCCGTGTCACCGTGGAAGTACGTTGGTTACAAAAATTGGCGGCGACCGCTGAAATCCAAGAAGTTTCTTCTTTGTCCAAAGAAGCAAACGATTACCTTAATAAAATTGTGGAAGAATTCAGTCTTCAAGATGCTGAACGTATCAAAGAAATTGAACGCACTACGAATCATGACGTAAAAGCGGTTGAGTATTTCTTAAAAGAAAAGAGTGAAGCGTTGCCAGAATTAGCCAAAGTCTCTGAATTTATTCACTTTGCGTGTACATCAGAAGACATTAACAACCTTTCTCATGCCTTAATGTTAAAAACGGCGCGTGAAGAAGTGATCTTACCGGAATGGCAAAAGCTGATTGATGAAATCACCCGTTTAGCGAACGAATACAAAACCATCCCATTACTTTCTCGTACACATGGTCAACCTGCCTCACCGAGTACTGTAGGTAAAGAAATGGTGAACGTGGTTTACCGTTTAAAACGCCAATTCAAACAACTCCAACAAAATGAAATCTTGGGTAAAATCAATGGTGCTGTGGGTAACTACAATGCGCATTTATCAGCTTATCCAAATATTAACTGGCACAAATTTAGCGAAGAATTTGTCACCTCATTAGGTTTAAATTGGAATCCGTATACCACTCAAATCGAACCTCACGATTACATTGCTGAATACTTTGATGCTGTGGTACGTTTTAATACCATCATCATCGACTTCGACCGTGACTTATGGGGCTACATTGCGTTAAATCACTTTAAACAACGCACTATCGCAGGTGAAATTGGTTCATCCACCATGCCGCATAAAGTAAATCCTATCGACTTCGAAAACTCAGAAGGTAACTTAGGTTTAGCCAATGCCGTGATGACTCACCTAGGTCAAAAATTACCAATTTCTCGCTGGCAACGTGACTTGACCGACTCCACTGTATTACGTAACTTAGGTGTGGGTTTAGGTTATTGCTTAATTGCGTATGCCGCAACGCGTAAAGGTATCAGCAAATTAGAAGTGAACGAACAACATCTCCGTGATGAACTCAACCAAAACTGGGAAGTTTTAGCTGAGCCAATTCAAACCGTGATGCGTCGCTATGATATTGAAAAACCATACGAAAAATTAAAAGAGCTGACTCGTGGTAAACGTGTTGATGAAAAAGCAATGCGTGAATTCATCGAAAAACTGGATATCCCTGCCGATGAAAAAGCACGTTTACAACAACTCACTCCTGCAACCTACATCGGTGCAGCTATTGAGTTGGTGGAAAAACTTTAATAAAGTTTTCATGCCCTAAAAATAAAAGTGCGGTTAAAAACATCTTAGATTTTCGGTATTATGTAGCAGTTGCACAAAGTCCGAAAATCGACTAATTTACCGCGTAAATTTAAATGCCTTTCCGAATGAAAATCGTGAAAGGCATTTCTTTTACCTCAAATTCTAACTTCAACCTCGCAATTTTTCACATCAATTTTCCATTTTTTCAAACTCAAGGCGTAGCTATTCCGCTCAACCTTCATTCGGGTAAGCTATTTCTTTCTATCTAAGTCTATTAGCGTATATAAGATTCTATGCTGCCATCAGAATTTCATCGTATGCAGCTTGTTCTTCAAGTCGCTTAAAGTAGTGTGATGAAATTTCGTTAGGTGCAAAGGCTTTCATACCGAGAAGCTCACCTTCGCGATGATTACCCTGCCAATAGCCAACCCATTCTTTGAATGGCAGAACCCATAAACAACGTTTGAGGACATCTTCAAAAAGTTTCCCGTTAGATTCTCGACGGTTA
>CAKVVS010000175.1:0-3607 GCA_934834395.1 Parahaemophilus parainfluenzae
GTCGATGTTGGCTCCGTTAATCATTTGGCTGACTTGGCGTTTGGCTTCCGTCACAAAGGCATTGCCCGGCCCGAAAATTTTATCCACCTTCGCCATGCTTTGCGTACCTAACGCCATTGCCACGACCGCTTGCGCACCGCCCACCGCATAAATGGTTTGCACGCCACACAGATTGGCAGCGTAAAGAATTTCATCCGCAATCGGTGGCGGCGAGCAAAGTACGATTTTCTTACAACCTGCGATTTTTGCCGGAATGGCAAGCATCAGCACCGTAGAAAATAACGGCGCGGAACCGCCCGGAATGTACAAACCGACACGATTAATCGGGCGCGTCACCACCTGACAACGCACGCCGGGCTGGGTTTCAATATCCACTGCCTGTGGTTTCTGTGCTTCGTGAAAGGTAGTGATATTGCGCTTGGCATTCTGAATCGCCATCTTCAACGGCTCAGGAATACGCGCTGTCGCCTCCGCAATTTGTTGTGGAGTGATAATCAAGCTGTCGAGTTTGATTTTGTCGAATTTCTCTGTGAGTTCAAACAGCGCCTTATCGCCATCCTGTTGCACAAATTTAACGATATTTTCCACCGCACTTTTAATCTCATTTGAGGCGGAAATCGCAGGGCGGGTAAGAGCTTGTTGCTTTTCAACTGTGTTGAGGTTATTCCAGACGAAAGTTTGCATAGTTTATTCCTTTTCTAATTTCTTTCTTAATTCATCTTCATAGGTTTGCATAAACTTTTCCAAATCCATAAAAAGGTAACTTAATACTCTTATAAAAGGGTTTGGGAAAGTTAAACTTTCTGTCGCTTCAAAACGGGTTTGTTTTTCGTCGATTGGCGTTAATGTAGCGTGCCATTCTCCCGTAAAAAATTGACTCGACATATCAAAAGCATAGTATTCAAAAGGGCGCTTTTCTCTTGTTTTAAAAAGAATGGTTATATCGTTGGTCGTTTCTTGCCAAACTTCATTTTCTCCATCTTGGGCTAAAATTTCTAAATTATCCAAAGAGGTTCTATATTGCCAATTTTGATTATCCGTCATTACGTTATAAACTTTCTCCGCATTAGCAGAATACACCGTTTCCTTGGTTAATTTACGTGTTTCCGGTAAAAAATAACCAATAACATAAATCATTATGCCAATACCTATTATGAACAATAATCCATATGAAATAATTTTCATACCTCATCCTTCATCGTTAGTGGAGTAGTGTATCCTTTATTAACGGCTACTTATTTTATTTGCTCTTTTGCCCAATTTACCGCTGTTTCAATCGCTTTGCGCGCTTGTGGGCTGTTACGCCAGCAAGTTGAGCCGGTGATTTCTGCACCACGTTGCAGAATGAAATCCGGATCCGTCTTCGCTAATATAGCGACATTATCCAATCCCATTTCAGTTAAACGTTTCAATACCGTCGGCCCGATGCCTTTTTGTGCAAGTAAAGATTGTTTTTCAATGTCATTGAACGGCATATATTTCTCCTTTTAAATAGACGCTAAATACGCCTTGCGTTGCGCCGTAAATTTCCACCAATTCTGTGGTTCGCCACCGTTGATAAAATCCACTATCGATAAAAACACATCGATTACGCAAGGATCATGTTTTTGCCCGGTAATGCGGCATAAGTCATCATACATTTGATATGCGTCACGTCCTAGCAAATCATGCGGCATTCGAATTCCGAGACGGATTAAATCCGCCTCGGCCGCTTTACCGATGTTGGGCAAATCAGTCAGCTTGGTTAAGTGACTTCGCTTCACTTTTTTCGGGTTCATTTAGGTTTTCCTTTTCAAAACGGATAAATTTCGCGAAAGTTTTATAAAACGCTCAAAAAAATGACCGCACTTTTAGCTGCTTTTCTAGATACCATTTACTTCATCATTTTCTCAATCGGTAACACCAAAATTGAACTGGCACCGACTTCTTTCAATTGCTCCATGGTTTCCCAGAACAGATTTTCTTGGCTGACCACGTGCATGGCTACTTTAGAGTCGTCATGTGCCAGCGGCAGAATCGTTGGATTTTCCACACCGGGTAAAAGTGCGGTGATTTCTTCGAGTTTATTTTTCGGCGCGTGTAGCATGATGTATTTGGATTCGGCGGCTTGTTGCACGCCTTGAATGCGGGTGAGCAGTCTATCTACCAAGATTTGTTTATCGCTGCTTAAAGGTTCGGCGCGTTGGATTAAACAGGCTTTGGAGCGGTAAATCACTTCCACTTCTTTCAATCCATTCGCTTCTAAGGTTGCGCCGGAGGACACTAAATCGCAAATGGCATCGGCAAGTCCTGCGCTAGGGGCAACTTCCACAGAGCCGTTCAGCAACGTGCTTTTGAATGGCACGCCTTGCGCTTTCATGTAACGTTTGAGCAAATTCGGGTAGGAGGTGGCGATGCGGGCATTAGCAAAATCCTGCACGCCGTTATATTGCTGGTCGCGATCAATTGCCAAAGATAAACGGCAACCACCGAAATCCAACTGGCGCAGCTTTTTATAAGCGACCGTTTCTCCGGCAGCCAAGCGCCCCAATTCTTCTTCCTCCAGCACGTTTTCACCGATAATACCGAGATCTGCCACGCCGTCGAAGATCAAGCCGGGAATGTCGTCATCACGCACGCGCAGGATTTCAATAGGCATATTTTCCGAATAGGCGACAAGTCGCTGTTCATTCCAATTGATTTTTACCCCACATTGTTTGAGTAGGGCTGCGCAATCTTGGCTTAAACGGCCTTTCTTCTGTAAGGCGATTTTGAGTCGGTTTTGTGTTTGCATATAAATATCCTCTGTAAAAATTATTGATGTGAAATAGAAAAGCCCTCGGAGGTGCGAACCTTCGAGGGCTTTACGAGATTTTTTTCTCAGCGACTCTTATCTGTTTTTCAGGTAGCACCAAGCGCTTGAATGTGAATTCAAGTGGTGGTGATAGCGACGATTACCTAAAAAAATCATTTTTTGAGCCTTATCTAAACATGGAACTGAGTTGACTACACTGTACTAAAGGATAAGTGTTGGCGCAAGCTTAAAAAGAAAAAAATTTAATTGATGTATTTTTATTGATCAAGATCATGAATTGCTTGGACGCAGGCAAAAGTCGCCATCGAACATTAGAATTTTTCTGCTGATTTTTTTGCCATTATCAAAAATACTAACTTGTAGCCCAATTGTGCAGCAATGAACAAACCTGCTGCATAAACACCAATAATAATGGTTGAAATAAAGTTCTTCATAGCAATGTGATAATGGTATCCCATTGAGATACCGTATGCTTGGAAAGATTATTTCTTATTGAATGGTTGAATCAAAATACATTGATGTTATTCCATATTGGTTTGTCGCTCTTTACCTATGCGATCTGTTTTATTGCAACGCTGTATGTGATCCAATTGGTTTGGTTAGACCGTAATTTGAAAAAGCGTAAAATCCAATTTTCACCAGCAATTCCGCCATTAATGGCAGTTGAACGTCATTTCTTCTGTTTATTTGCGATGGGTGAAGCATTACTGACGCTCACTTTAATTTCAGGTACTTATCATGTATTACAAGCGGTAACCCTAGAAAATCTGCACAAAGCGATTTTTTCTTTCCTTGCTTGGATTAGTTTTGGTA
>CAKVVS010000176.1:0-3597 GCA_934834395.1 Parahaemophilus parainfluenzae
ACCATTTAGGTTGTTATAATTTAATTGGTTGGGAATGGATCGTTAGTCATCCACGTAATCACCGGTAATCGCATCGTATCCAGGTCTGCACTCGGCACATTATCAGCAAACCGAAGCTCGATATAGTTGTAGTTAGCTTTCCCGCCAACATAGACCATACCAACATGCGCGCCATCGTCATTATAGAAAGGAACCATGATAGATATATCTGTTCTAAACCCATCTGGAATCTTGCTATTACCCAATATATCCATCCGTTTAGCGTGTGACTTCCGCTTAAAATTACGGTCTGCTTGACCGTAAAACGAAATCCCACCCCATGGCCCACCGGAAAAATGACACTCGACAGTGTTATTAACTCTACGAAGCGCTACATATCCTTGCTTAATATTAACCGCTTGAGTTTGTCGCTTGTAACCTGTGTCACCATAAATAACCGTCCACTTGCCGGCCTGTTTGTGCCACAAATAAGCCCCGCCGCCGCCACCATTAGTGGCGTTATAAAATGTACCGTTTGGCTCGTTCCCGGTGATTTTGCCACCTGTTGTTTCGGGCTTATCCGGCCGGCCTTCGCCGGCAATAATCTGAGCGCTAGCTGGGCTATTGGATTGCCCCCCGACCGTTGGAATTTTGTTCTCAACTCGCCGAATCTCACCACCTAGATACTCGGCAAATTCAGTCAAACCTGCCTCTATTGTCATTATCGGTTATACCCTCTGTTATATGCGTCCTTGAGATTAATGCCATCGAGCACGGTGAATTTCTGAACAAGTAATGCTAACGACTGGTTAGTTTGAGTGACCTTCTGAACAAGTCTATTAAGCCCATCCTCGCCGGTTTTTATACCATTTAGCATGTCGCCAAGCTCTTTAAGAGTATCAATGCTTGCATCCACTTCGCCGCCCAATAACTCATTTTTAACTTCAGCTTTTGACTGCTTTAATAGCTCGAGGATTTTTTTAGCTGATAGCGTCGATGCATCATCGGTTGCACTATCATTGATACCAGCAGCACGGCTTGATAGTGTGTTGATGGTTTGCTTCATCTCGTTCAACGCACCAACTAACGTTGCTTTCTGCGTTGTTGTTAGGGTTTGCGGGTCGCCGATAAGCTGTCTGATTTCCTTATCCTTACCCCCTAAGAATTCTGCAAACTCTGTTAAAATCTGTGCGAAGTCTGGTCTTGCCATTGCTAAATTGCTCCTATATTAAAAAATGCTTTCAACTCTTCGAGAGTTGGTAATTTATCTGCTTGGTCGCTTTCAAGCTTGATAACCTCTCCCTTTTCTACAACCGCCACTATTTCTTGGGGTGGGTCAACCACTGCAACAATGTCATCCATTACGCGCCTCTGTCATATCAGGTGTAACATCAAATTTGAGGTTAATTCGTCCGCCTTGAATTGGCGTTTTAACTCGTCCTTTATTAGATACTGCCTGTAAATCATAGTCCGCTTGAGACCACGTCGCGTCTTTTGTCAAACTGTGACTAAACGTAACTTTTAAAACGCCGCCTGGGGCATCTATAACTTCGATTTCGCCTGTTGTGGATGATAGTGTTAGCACAGGTTTGTTTCTGACTGTAGCCCATAAATCAAAGCGCGCCATATCACTTAAATCGAGAGGCTTTAATTTGTTATCCGGCTGCTTTTCAAACAGGCGAACAATACATTCCTCGTCATCACCACGGTAAAGGTTAATCGTTGTTTTATCCATTTTTACGCACCATCGCTGCAAGTTGGTTTGGGCTAAATCGCCAGCCTTCTTCGCTGTTATAAATTGCGTTAAAGCACCATTCCGAACAAAAATATTTGCTTCGTTTTTGTTTAATCCCCAGCACAACCCCTAACGCGCCCCACCAGTCATATTTAGCGCTGGACGTGCGGTTGTAATAAGATTTAATCTGCGCCTCTGTCACGTTATCTAGTAAGACTAAATCCCACTTATCCGTGTCAGACAAATCAATCTGCTTACATCGCACACCGCCATCGCGCACAGACGATGTATAGCAATCAAAGACCGTAACATGTTCATAATGATCGCCCTGGACGAACTCCATTCGCTCAATCGCTATCTCGCAGTGTGAGTATTTGCCTTTTGTAAAAAAGCGCGTTACTGCATCAGCTACGGCTTTTAATGGCTCTTTAAGAAAGCTGCGCTTGTGCTTATAAAACGCGAGATAAATACGGTTAGCCATTGTTATAAGCCTCCATCAATGCATCCATTTGCTTAATAATATCGTCATGGATTGACTGCATTTTTTCGATTGTCAATCCTGGCACTTTAAGCTCATACTTACGCATGCGCTGGTTGGCAAGCTCGACCTGTAATTTCTCAAGCCCAGCGGCTTGCACCAAAATCAAATCTGTTGCGGCTTGGTTATTTAATCCGGCACGTTTGGCAAAATCCGTGATATACCGGCTGCACTCGCCTTGATAGTTTGCTCTTTTAAAAGCTTCCGCAGCTGATTGGCGCTCGCGGTACTCAGACTCAAAACGAGTCCAAGTGCTGTAAATTGACGCTGCGTAAGCATCAATATTATTGATTAGTCGCGCTTGGGTTTCCTTGGTAAACTCAGCTTGTTTTGTCTTTGATAACACAAACTGTTTTGTCACATTGTCAAAGTCGTGAAACTCGCTTGGCGCTTTACCGGAATATTTGACTTTCCCGTTTTCCACCCAAACCGCACCACCACCGGTGATGCTGGCTGAAATGCCATCTATTTCCTCATCGTTCACTTCAACCCAATTTTGATTATCCTCCACGAGATAATCAGGTGCGAACGTGCTTGTTTCTATATTGAATAACATCATACTTACCATCCATACCATCCGATTGTTAAAATATTCAATCCTACTTCACCAGCAGCGTGGATTTCCACCACGTTACCATTTTGGATATTTGCCCCCACCACTTTGCGGCCACCACCTACATCTGTTGCTTGAACCATGCAGCTTCCGTTATACGCTTCAGGAAGATTCACTCTGGAGTATCCATTAATCGTCACGTTCATGACAATAACACGCATCACGCCATTGTCTGCGATAGGAATATCAAACACTTCTGCGCCGTTGTAATGGTTCGGGTAATGCTGGTGTCGGTATCTATTTTTTCGGTAGGTATTGTTTAACTCATTCCATACATTATTGATGTCTGCCTGTTTGGCGAAATAGTCATGCAGCCAGCCGTATTGTTTACTCCATAGAGCACCTGTAGACTTAATAGTAAGCACTGCTTGACGACTATCTCTATTCCAATCAGCGCCTTCAGGTGTGTTTAGAAATTCGATTTGAGTGCTGTTATTGCCCGCATCTCGAAACCAAATGGACGAGCGTGGCACGGTATCCGACTGGTAAAAATCCACAAACCCACTCGTATTTTGTCCACCAGCTTTATTTCGAATAGCTAAGCCGCTCGCAAACCCACCAGATTTAACTCCATCAATAAAGAACGTCCCATTCATCACGTCGCCGTTCTTTGACACTTTTGCATTAACATCATCCATTAAGGCTAGAATGCCATTACGCTTAGCCGGGGCGTGGATAGCGTAATGGGTATTATCAATACGAGACCAAAATTTAAAATGGTCACCTTCGCAC
>CAKVVS010000177.1:0-3580 GCA_934834395.1 Parahaemophilus parainfluenzae
ACGCATGATGGAAATGGCAGTGGAGATTTACCGCAAAAACTTCAAACCCTCGACCTATCTTGCTGAGCCTTATGTCATCTTAGGTGTGAACGCGATCATTGCCAAAACCGATAAAGAAGCAAGACAACTGGCGACGACACAAACACTCTTTTTCTTAAATGTGGTGACTAACGCGCAACAAAATTTACAACCACCGATGGCATCAGAAGAAGATGTTTGGAAAGCCCAAATGCATGCCCAAAAGAAACCGCACTTTGGACCGGTTGATTTCGAGGAAATCCCAATTTACAACCAAGAACGTGCGGTGGTGGAACAAATGACGGCTTGTTCGCTGATCGGTAGTCCTGAAAGCGTGGAATTTCAACTTAAACAAATACGTGAACGAGTGCATTTTGATGAAATTATGGCGGTAAGCTATATTTTTGATGAGCAAAAACAAGCTCAATCTTACACGATGTTGAAAGCGATTGTGGATAAGCAATAGCGAGACAAAAAATAAAAAAGTGCGGTAAATTTCACCGCACTTTAAATCAAAAAAATATTAATAAGCCGTTTCTATCGGTAAACCAGCTTTTACCCAACCATCAAATCCACCAATGACACTAAACACATTTTCATAGCCTTGTTCAACGAGGAAAGTCGCTACATTTTGGCTGCTTATGCCATGATAACAACTCACAATAATCGGGGAGTCAAAATCCACCAGTTCTTCAAATTGTAAAAAGCTTTGGTTAGTTAAATGAAACGCCCCTTTCGCATGGGAATAGGTAAAACGTTGAGGGTCCCGAACATCAGCAAGAATGGCGCCTTTTTGCATCATCTCCCAAGCTTGTTCTGGGCTAATTTCTTTAAACGACATGGTTTGTTCCTTTTACGCGCTGTTTATACACGCCATCAAAAATAATCAGGCTCATCGCCAATACTAAACAAATGAATAACGGATAGCTGTCCGCATCCATTTCCTCTCCAATTAAAAATGAAATAATCACCATCAAAATGGTTTCAACATAACCTAAAAGGCCAAGCAAATTCATCGGCAGCATATTGCTAGCAATAACATAAGCAATCAATGCTGAACCACTAATGAGCCCCAGCAATACCAATAATCCCCAAATATTAGGATTCAATTCCTGCACGGTGGCAAAATCGGTTTGAAGGGCAAAGTAAATGCTAACTGGCAATAATGCGATCATTTCTAAGCAAAAAGCACCGAGATCGGTATTTTTCAGGGCTTTTCGTATCGAGAAGTAAGTGGTATACCCCACACAGATAACAATAGCTTCCCAAGATAATTCGCCTTTCAAAACGATGTTAGAAATCACCCCTACTGCCGCAATTAATACGGCAATGAATTTCAATGTTGAAATCCTTTCTTTAAAAATGAGTCGCCCCGCAGCCACCATCACAATTGGTAACAATAAATAACCGAAAGAGACACTTAAGGAGCTACCATTATTGGGTGCCCACAAAAAGAGCCACATTTGATAACCCATTAATGCACCACAAATAATATAGGAAAGAGCAAATAGCGGTTGTTTTTTGATGCGTTTTAAATGCTCTGCCAATACCTGTTTTTGTTTAAACATGATGACGGAAAGGGCAACGAAAGGGAATGTAAATAGCATTCGGTAGCCGAAAATATCCGTACCACTGAGCGGTTTCAGTAGCGTGGAAAAATAATACATATAGCCAAATAAAAGCGAGGCTAAAAGTGAAATAAGTATGCCTCTTAACATAATAAATCCTTAGGTTAATTCTGCTTATTATTTTAGTCTAACATCTCCCAAAATGCACGAATTAGGGGATTCGCTAAATTTCTTTTTTGCACACAAACCCCTAAATCAAACGCCTCGACGGGGTTGTCTAAATTTAAACGAGACACGTCTTTTGACATAGGGTTATTATCAATCACCACATCCGGCAACATCGCTAATCCGAAACCAAGTGCCACCATTGGCACGATACCCTCATGCCCCGCCACAGTGGCATAAATTTTGGGATGTTTAATATGTTTGCTACGTAGCCATTGTTCAATACGCTGGCGTGCCATTCCATCTAACGGCAAAATAAAAGGCATCTGTTGCCAGTTGATGGGTTCTTCCTGTAATAATTGTGTCGCTAAACAAGCCACGCGAGGTGCAATTAATGAAAGGGAAATATCATCAATCTTATAAAATTCCAATCCTGTCGGTAGATTGTTAGGTTTTCCCGCCAAAGCGAGATCCACTTGTTCTGATTGGATGAATTGCACTGCAGAAGCGGGGTCACCTGTAGTGAGTTGAATTTCAACTTTCGGATAACGAGAACGAAATTTGGCTAATACCTGTGGCAAGTGACTGTATGAAGCGGTTACTGAGCAAAATAAGCGTAATTCTCCGCTTAATTCCGCTGAATTATCTCGCAGCTGACGCTTAAACTGTTGCCAGTTTTGCCATTCTGTTTTCGCAAATTGCAGAAATTTCTCGCCTTGTTCGGTTAAGCGCACTTGGCGATTATCACGAATAAATAAAGGTTGTTCTAATTCCTCTTCCATGCGTTGAATTTGGCGTGAAAGCGTAGACGGCGACATATGATTTTGCGTAGCGGTTTTAGCAAAATTTTGTGTATCAGCAAGATGAAGAAATATTTGGAGGTCTTGAAAGTTCATATGTATCGTTAAAAGCAAATAACGTTGCAAAAATTGCAACACTAAGTGTCAATAATATCACTTTACGCAACAACTAAAAACCTTATAATCCACTTCACAACAAAAAACTATATTCAAACACAACCTCATACACATTAATCAACATCATAGAAAGGATGAAAAATGGCTAACTATTTCAACACATTAAATTTACGCGAAAAATTAGATCAATTAGGTCGTTGTCGTTTTATGGATCGCAGCGAATTCGCTGACGGTTGCAACTACTTAAAAGGCAAAAAAATCGTTATCGTAGGTTGTGGCGCACAAGGTTTAAACCAAGGTTTAAATATGCGTGACTCTGGCTTAGACATTTCTTATGCATTACGCCCTGAAGCGATTGCAGAAAAACGTGCATCATTCCAGCGTGCAACCGAGAACGGTTTTAAAGTGGGAACTTATCAAGAATTAATTCCAACTGCAGACTTAGTAATCAACTTAACACCAGACAAACAACACTCCAAAGTAGTGGCTGATGTAATGCCATTAATGAAAAAAGATTCTGCATTTGGTTACTCACACGGTTTCAACATTGTTGAAGTGGGTGAGCAAATCCGTGAAGACATCACTGTAGTGATGAGTGCACCAAAATGTCCAGGTACTGAAGTACGTGAAGAATACAAACGTGGTTTCGGTGTACCAACATTAATCGCAGTTCACCCAGCAAATGACCCACGTGGTGAAGGTATGGCAATTGCGAAAGCATGGGCGGCAGCAACTGGTGGTGACCGTGCTGGCGTATTAGAATCTTCATTCGTCGCAGAAGTAAAATCAGACTTAATGGGTGAACAAACCATTCTTTGCGGTATGTTACAAGCAGGTTCTATCGTATGTTACGACAAACTTGTTGCTGATGGTAAAGATCCAGCATACGCAGGTAAATTGATCCAATACGGT
>CAKVVS010000178.1:0-3548 GCA_934834395.1 Parahaemophilus parainfluenzae
ATGTAATATATTGGCAACATTGGAAAATATTATGTTTAGGGGATAGATGTAAAACATCCCCTAAATCAAGTAGCAAGGAATATTATGACTTATATTGTAGGCCTAACTGGCGGCATCGGTAGTGGAAAAAGCACAATTGCAAATCTTTTTGTTGAACTTGGTGTCCCCATTGTTGATGCAGATATTGTGGCAAGAGAAGTGGTTGAAAAAGGCTCGCCGCTGCTTGCTCAAATTGCTGAGCACTTTGGAAAATCAATTTTGACTGAAGAAGGCGAATTAAATCGGGCCGAGCTACGAAAAAAAGTATTTGCAGACGAAGATGAAAAAAACTGGCTCAATCATTTATTACATCCCGCGATTCGCGAAAGAATGTTAGCACAGTTAAACAGTCAGACTGCTCCTTATACCTTATTTGTCGTTCCACTGCTTATTGAAAACAAGCTCACCACGCTTTGCGACTGCATACTTGTTGTCGATGTTAAACCCGAAACTCAGCTGGCTCGTGCGTCATCAAGAGATCATAATAATATTCAGCAAATTCAAGCTATTATGGATGCACAAGTCAGCCGAGAAGAAAGATTAAAATGGGCAGATGATATCATTTCAAATGATGCAAAATTGCCAGAAAACTTACCGCACTTAAAACAAAAAGTGCTAGAATTGCACCAATTTTATTTAAGTGAATCGAGAAAGAAAAATGTCTGATGAAATTTTTGAAGTCCCCTGCCCGACATGCCAAAAGCCTGTACCTTGGACACAGGAAAGCCAATTTCGCCCTTTTTGTAGCAAACGTTGCCAACTCATTGATTTAGGGGAATGGGCTGCAGAAGAAAAAGCCATTCCAAGTGATACTGCTGATTTTGCCATGGATCCCAATCTCAGTGATGAATGGAGTATCAAATGAGTCTTCAGCATCACGACAATGGTAAACAGGGAGAGTTTTTCTTACTCGATGAGCAAGGCAAGAAAATCGCGAAACTCACCTATTTTTATGAAACACCCGATACCATTAATGCTAATCATACGTTTGTTGATGATTCTCTTCGAGGACAAGGTGTGGCAGACAAACTCTATCAAGCCTTAATTCATTTTATCCAGGCTAAAAAGCTCACTTTGCACCCAACTTGTAGCTATATTGCAAGAAAATGGGAACGAACCCAACCTGCTCAATCCCAAGCTTAAACCTATTAATAAGCGTTTTATTTTTAAGGATATTTTTCCGGCTTCGTGCTATCCTTAGCCCCATTTATTTCTGAGAACCATTATTTATCATGCAAGAAAATTATTTAAGTCAGCAGCGATTTGCTGATCTTCCATTACATCCTATCGTACAAAAAGCCCTACAAGACAAGGGATTTGAATATTGCACCCCTATTCAAGCGTTATCGTTACCTATTACCTTACAAGGAAAAGATGTTGCTGGCCAAGCGCAAACCGGCACTGGTAAAACAATGGCATTTTTAACGGCAACATTTCATCATTTATTAACGCATCAACCTGATTTTGCTACCAATCAACCCCGTGCTTTAATTCTTGCTCCAACCCGTGAACTGGCTGTACAAATTAATCATGATGCTGAGTTATTAGCGAAAACAAGTGGATTACGAACCGCACTGGCTTATGGTGGTGATGGCTATGATAAACAACTTAAAGCGATTGAAGCAGGTGTGGATATTTTAATTGGTACCACTGGTCGTGTGATTGACTATGTGAAACAAGGCATTATTCGTTTAGATGATATCCAAGTCGTAGTATTAGACGAAGCGGATCGTATGTTTGATTTAGGTTTCATTCGTGATATTCGTTATTTATTACGTAAATGTCCTTCTCCGCAAGAACGACTCACCATGCTCTTTTCTGCAACGCTCTCTTACAAAGTGCGTGAACTTGCCTTTGAAGATATGAATTCCCCAGAATACATTGAAATTGAACCAGAACAAAAAACGGGGCATCGAATTAAAGAGGAACTATTCTATCCCTCAAATGAAGACAAAATTCCTCTCTTGCTCACGTTAATGGAAGAGGAATGGCCAGAGCGTTGCATTGTTTTTGCGAATACTAAACATAAATGTGAAGAAATTTGGGGCTATTTAGCCGCAGATGGTCATCGAGTAGGATTACTCACGGGTGATGTAGCACAGAAAAAACGTCTTTCATTGCTCAAACAATTTACCGATGGTGAACTCGATGTTATCGTCGCAACCGATGTGGCCGCGCGTGGATTACATATTTCAGATGTGACACACGTCTTTAACTTTGATTTACCTGATGATCGAGAAGATTATGTTCACCGCATTGGTCGTACTGGTCGAGCAGGTGAAAGTGGTGTGTCTATCAGCTTTGCTTGTGAAGAATATGCGATGAATTTACCGGCAATTGAAGAATACATTGGTCATTCTATTCCCGTCAGTCAATATGACCCGAATTCATTGATTAGTGATATTCCAAAACCTTATCGTTTAAAGCACCATTCTACGCCCCAAACGAGAAATACTTCGACGAGAAAAACAAACTATCGTCGTAAAAACTAAAAAGAAAAGCTGATGAACTTCTTCATCAGCTTTTTTATGATTAATTCAATCCAACTCTTCGACGCGCAGTACGCATCAATAAGAATACCCAAGGCCATAAGACGCCAGATGCAACAGCACCAAAGATTTCCTGCCAATTAAAAAATGCACCATGCAAAGAAAATTCAACCAAGAAAATAGCCACTCGAATGACAAAAACGAAAAGAAGTACTAATAAGCTTTGAAACCACAAGGAAAGGTTACGCAACATTAAGTAATATTTAGAAACAAAATAGAAGGTAATAGAAAGTACCAGCGCATGCACGCCTAAAATAGAGCCTAGCACAACATCCCATAAAACTCCGAGTAAAAATGCCAAACCAATGCTTACTCTATCAGGTAAAGCAAGGGTCCAGTAAAGCAAGACTAAAATCAACCAAGAAGGTTTAAAGGCTTGAAAGCCTGCTGGCCATGGCGCTAACTCCATCACTAATGCCACAACAAAAAAGCATAAAATGGTCGCCCATTGAAAAATAAAACGCCCTTGCATTAGTCTTCATCCCTATGTTCTTGTTGATCTGGAGAAACCGGTTCCTCTTGTTGAGGCATTGTGGTCGGAATTTCAGGATCCACGATTTCTTTTCCTGTATGTGGTTGAGAGCTATCCGATTGCTCATCCATAATTTTGGTTTTTCTCACAGAATGTTTTGCTTCATGGGCTTGGCTTTCTAAACGTTGCTGTACTAAACGACGCACTTCTTCCGGTGACATAGATTTGACTTTCGACATATCAAGATTGCTCGGCCAAAGTAAAAGCAGATAACGTAAACGATCTAACTCAGCCAAAGGTTTCGCTTTCACCGTTGCAAAGTAATTTGAGCCATCACGAGACACACTTTGTACGACTGCCACAGGATAGCCTTCTACAAAACGTCCGCCCAAACCCGAAGTTACTAATAAATCGCCTTTTTCAATATCCACGGAACGAGGCACATTATCTAAGGTAAGCTCATCAGAGTGTCCTGTACCACTCGCAAT
>CAKVVS010000179.1:0-3547 GCA_934834395.1 Parahaemophilus parainfluenzae
GTTCTGGTGTGATCAACATAACTGTAGACAGGAACATCCACCGCAGTGCCGTTTTTTAAGTCTTTTAAGTGTTGAATAAGTAAATCTCTGTCCATTGAATTCGGGTGGTCATAGTTCATTTTCACACGTTCGCTCATTTCCAAATGACTTTGATCTTTGTAGTAGCTGTCTTCTGCAATGATGCCAATTTCTTGGCAACCTAATTCATTACAAAGTTCTTTGTGAACGGTAGATGCAATGGAGCTTTTGCCTGAAGCGGATGCCCCCGTGATAGCGATGATAATACAAGATGAGTTTGACATAAAACGTCCTCAAAAACGGAAGGTAAAAATTACAGGGATTATAAAGAAAAATCAGTTTAAATTCACCTTTCTTTTTTATTTAAATTTTTTAAATTTGTGAAGTAGTTCACGGAATTTTTTTTCGTTTTCGCTTACGATGTGCTCGTTTTTATTATTTCATCAGTGTTATTTATGAGGAGTGTACGATGAAAATGAATAAAATTTCTCTCTCCATTTCAACCGCACTTTTAGCTGCAGGCTTCATGACATCATCAGCTGTTAATGCTCAAGGGCGTTTAGTGGTGTATTGTAGTGCGACCAATATTCTTTGTGAAACGACAACAAAAGCCTTTGGCGAAAAATATGATGTGAAAACCTCATTTATTCGCAACGGTTCAGGCAGTACTTTTGCAAAAGTTGAAGCGGAAAAAAATAACCCACAAGCAGACGTTTGGTTTGGTGGTACATTCGACCCTCAAGCACAAGCGGCAGAGTTGGGTTTAATCGAACCTTATAAATCTAAACACATTGATGAAATTGTTGAGCGTTTCCGTGATCCAGCGAAAACTAAAGGACATTATGTTTCTGCGATTTACATGGGTATCTTAGGTTTTGGTGTGAATACCGAGCGTTTAGCAAAATTAGGTATTAAAGAAGTACCAAAATGCTGGAAAGATTTAACTGATCCTCGCTTAAAAGGTGAAGTGCAAATTGCTGACCCACAAAGCGCTGGTACAGCATACACTGCATTGGCTACTTTCGTTCAACTTTGGGGCGAAGAAAAAGCCTTTGATTTCTTAAAAGCATTACATCCAAACGTATCTCAATACACCAAATCAGGTGTCACCCCGTCTCGTAATGCGGCACGTGGTGAAACTGCGGTAGGTATCGGTTTCTTACACGATTATGCACTTGAAAAACGTCAAGGTGCACCGTTGGAATTAGTAGTGCCTTGTGAAGGTACTGGCTACGAGTTAGGTGGCGTAAGTATCTTAAAAGGTGCGCGTAACATCGATAACGCAAAATTATTCGTGGATTGGGCATTATCTAAAGAAGGTCAAGAGTTAGCGTGGAAACAAGGTGATTCTTTACAAATCTTAACCAATACCACAGCGGAACAATCGCCAACTGCGTTTGATCCAAACAAACTTAACCTGATCAATTATGACTTTGAAAAATACGGTGCAACCGAACAACGCAAAGCCTTAATTGAAAAATGGGTTCAAGACGTTAAATTAGCGAAATAGTGTTTAAAGTGCGGTTGAAAAACATGAGATTTTTTGACCGCACTTTTGCCATTTTAGCCCCACTAGCTAGGTTTTTACGTGGGTTTCTACGATGAGCGAATTAGCTCATCTTATTTTATAAAGACACAGGAGTGAACCAATGAAAATGTCTAACGTTGCTTTAGCACTTTCTGGTGTTGTATTTGGTGGCGTGTTACTGAGCTCTCACGCATCAGCAGCAGAAGGCCGTTTAGTTGTTTATTGTAGTGCACAAAATACGATGTGCGAGCAAGAAACCATGGCTTTTGAGAAAAAATATGGTATCAAAACCAGTTTTATCCGTGGTGGCACAGGCACAATTTTAGCCAAAATTGATGCTGAGAAAGACAACCCTCAAGGGGATGTGTGGTATGGCGGTACGCTTGATCCTCATTCTCAAGCGGGTGAAATGGGCTTACTTGAAGCGTATAAGTCACCAAATCTCGCACAAATTCCTGAACAGTTTAAAGATCCCGCTAAAATTAAAGGCAACTATTCCTCCGCGATTTATCTCGGTGTATTAGGCTTCGGGATTAACCCAGAACGTTTGAAAAAACTCAATTTACCGACACCAAAATGTTGGAAAGATCTAGCTGATCCTGCTTATCGTAATGAGATCCAAGCAGCCGATCCACAAAGTTCTGGAACAGGTTATACTCAATTAGCAACCTATATCCAACTTTGGGGTGAGGATGAAGCGTTCAAATATCTCAAAGAACTCAATAAAAACGTTTCCCACTATACTAAATCCGGTTACACGGCAACCCGTAATACAGCACGTGGTGAAACCGCAATCGGAATTGGTTTTTTACATGAATATTCTTTAGAGAAAGCCAAAGGTGCACCAGTGGAATTAGTTGTACCT
The DNA here is from genome assembly GCA_934834395.1 of Parahaemophilus parainfluenzae. Taxonomy (GTDB): domain Bacteria; phylum Pseudomonadota; class Gammaproteobacteria; order Enterobacterales; family Pasteurellaceae; genus Haemophilus_D; species Haemophilus_D parainfluenzae_Q. Next base: position 2,412 of record CAKVVS010000179.1, read on the forward strand.
TGCGAAGGTACAGGCTATGAAATTGGTGGCGTGAGCATTATTAAAGGTGCAAGAAACCTTGAAAATGCGAAATTGTTTGTGGATTGGGCGTTATCAAAAGAAGCGCAAGAGTTAACCTGGAAAAAAGGGGAAGCGTATTCTATTTTAACCAATAGTACCGCAGAACAATCACCTTATGCGCTCGATTTTAAATCTATCAATTTAATTAATTATGATTTTGACAAATACGGCTCAAGTGATTTACGTAAACGTTTGATTACAAAATGGGTTGATGATGTTAAATTAGCAAAATAATGATGTATACATAGCGAAATAATAGCTATTATATTATTTCGCTTTTTTCTTTTATGCGAGGTTGTATGAACGCAAATAAACTTCCTATTATCCAATCCGCTAACTTTTGGATAATTCTTGCAGTGATTGCATTTTTTCTTCTACCTTCCCACGCTTTAGATTATGGCTTGTTTGAAAGTACAAGTGATGAATATCTAGGTGCAATGGGTTGGTCTTCGTTAGATATTACGGCATTATGGTTTTTACCGGTTATTTTATACGGATTGATGCCACTTCTTAAATTACCGAAGGATACGCAAGCGAAAGCTGAGCTTTATCTTGTTGCTGCGGCAACGTTGTTTATCTTTGTCAGTGCGACAATTTATAAAGTCAGCATGGGTTATTCTGTGATTGTATTAATCGCGAGTTTAACCGCATTGGCGACGTTTTCTTTCGCTAAATTGAAAGTGATGCAAGGGGATAAATTTATTATCGCTTCTTTACTTTGCATTATCTTGTTAATTTTCTTCTTCATCGTTTACCCAACATTGGCGATCTTTGTCTCCATGTTCTATGACGGTGAGATTTTTGCACCACAACAAGTGATGCGAATTTTGACTCAAAGCTACATTGTACGTGTTATTAGTAACTCGTTATTCTTATCGGGCTTTGTAGGTATCGTATCAACCATTTTCGGTTTGGCATTTGCGCTTTATACTACCCGTATTGCACGTAGAACGGCATTCATTGGTAAAATTTTCTCTATTTTACCAATCGTCACACCGCCATTCGTTGTGGGTTTAGGGGTAACATTAATGCTTGGCCGTTCTGGTTATGTGACTGAGTTCTTAGCTTCAACATTT
>CAKVVS010000180.1:0-3517 GCA_934834395.1 Parahaemophilus parainfluenzae
GATGTAGATAAAGTAGGATTATATCCTTTATATAGAATTCTTAACGAATGCCCTAATGTATTATTAGCATCTTTAGGAACTATTGAAATGCCAGGTAGTAAAGTATCTTATGCAAATTATTCCTATGAATTATTTTGTAAAAAATTTTGGGAGAATAGTCGAAATACTCCTGATGCCATCTATAGAGATTTTGATGAGTTAGAGAAAAAAGTTGAATTCAGTAATTTAGTAGAAAATAGTCAGCAAGTTATAGGATTGTTTTATCTTCCATTCTTGCTTATTCAAAACATTCTTAAAAAATATAAGAATAAATCTCCTAAAGTAAAGTTTGAATATTATTTATATGGAATAATTTATTATTTAGATATGATCTCTGCATTTGAGTTGGAAATTGCAAAATATGCATTTTGGGATTTGACTGATAAGGAAATAATGCAACTCCCCGAGTCAATTAGAAAAAGAAGAAAATTAATTCTGAAAAATTTTACAAAAGAACAATCAAATTTTGAAAAGTGTAAACAATTTTGTATAAATGCTGCAATGGATAGTTTTTGGCTAAAAGCGATAGCATTTGGTTGTGATAAAAAGGAACATATTGGTAATGATTTTTATATAACAGATCATTTTTTAGCTACGAATGATGATAAATTGCATTTCATAGCAAAAGATATTTCTCCTGTTAGGGAAAGTGGTGGTTCATTTGGTTATAGACTTTTAGTTACTAGAGAAAATCAACTTAGTTCTAGTGCATATTGGTCTGAAGTAGATAAATTATCTGACGAGATATTATCATCTAGAAAATATTCTAATCAAGAATCTAAATATGAAGAAAAGAGTAAAAAACTATCTTTTTTTATTAAAGAAATAGAAAATGAATTACAGGACCTTTTATGTTGATTATTACTGATTGAGTATTTCATCCTAGAAAGTAAATAAAGTGCGGTCAGTTTTTGAAGTTTTTTAGTGAAATTAGGCAAAAGCTGGGAAGCGTGCGCAATAAATTGTGCAAACAAGGAAAGATAGTGCCAGCGTTCACGCTGGTGCTACTTAATAAAACATTACGAATTTTACCCATAACCGTTGGTAGAACCAATATTCAAAATTCTTTGGATTTTTTGACCGCACTTTTAGCTGAGAGGCACAAGCGAGGACGCTTGCGTCGTTGTAGGAATTTATTCTTGGTGAAGATTCTGTTTTAAAAAGATATCTATAGTGTCTAAAATTGTTTGAGATTTAAAGACGATTCCTAAATCGATCATTTCTTGGTTTTCTACTACTGGAATAATCGAGGTTGGAATAGTTCTTGCCTCTACATTATTAATTTGAGTTCTAAAATACACCGCACTGACAACACCTAGAAAGTAGAAACGACTACCAATACATATACTTCCCTTATCTAAATAAGCCCCATCATTGACAATAAATAAAGGACTGCCACTAGAACCACCAAATACAGAAGCATCAATTAGGAATTGAGGTCTATTTTCAAAATTAATCTGTAATGGTGAAGCAGAGTGATACCTTTTCTTAAAATAGGTAAATTATGGATGGAATCCCACATTCCATTGGGATACCCAACAAAAATAACTTCTTCCATTGCATTAAGAGAATTTATTTCATCTTGCTCAGGGATTGCTTTCCTTGGAATTGCTTTAAAAAATAAATTTTGTTTAAAATCTTCTTTAACTCTTTGGATAATAGGCAAAAATGGACATATTGCAATATCGATTTCTGAATTTGGATGATAAAACCAGAGGCATTGCCAATCAGGAATTGTTAGATAAAATCCTTTTTCTAAAGATGGCTCTTGGTTATTCTCTTCCATTACGTGAAAGAGAATTTTTCCATCTTTTGTATTTTCAACTACATGTCTATTTGTAATCAAAAAAAGACATGAAGTTTCAGGTTCTGATGAATAATCAAAGATAAAACCAGTACCAGAACCTTGACTGTTTTCAGTCGAGGTTTCGATTTTTACAGTAGTAAGATACAGCTGTGATGAAATTGTATTTAGATTCATATTTTTCTTTTAAAATTTTATTATTTTTAGGTAAATTGTTGAACAATATAGACGTCTATTTCATCGCCACACCCAACCATTTCATCATCTCTCTCTCATCCCAACCTTTACGTTTGGCATAATCTTGAGCTTGGTCTTCATCAATGCGACCTAAGGTGAAATAGTTACTTGCAGGGTGGGTGAAGTACCAACCGCAGACAGAAGCGGCAGGCCACATGGCATAGCTTTCAGTGAGTTTCATGCCGATGCGTTGTTCCACTTCTAATAAATCCCAAATCAAGGCTTTTTCGGTATGTTCTGGGCAGCTTGGATAACCTGGTGCCGGGCGGATGCCGACATAGTTTTCATTGATTAACCCTTGGTTGTCGAATTCCTCTTGCGTGTAGCCCCAAATACGAGTGCGAAGCTCAAAGTGCAAGTATTCTGCCATAGCTTCTGCTAAGCGGTCGCCCACAGCTTGTAGCAAGATCGCATTGTAGTCATCGCCTGCCGCTTTATAGCCTTCTACTAACTCCATTTCTTCAATTCCCGCACAGACTGCAAACATCCCCATCCAGTCTTTTTTGCCGCTTTCACGATCGGCGATAAAGTCGCTCAAGGCAAAGTTAAATTGGCTTTTGCTGTTTTTGCCACGTTCCGTTTGTTGGCGTAAGCCGTAAGCCGTGCCGATGGGTTGAGTGCGGTTTTCATCAGAGAAAAGCACCACATCATCGCCCACACGTTCTGCAGGGAAAATACCCAATACGCCGCTTGGGTTAAGTTTGTGGTTTTGTTCAAACGCATCTAACATTGCTTGCGCATCATTCCACACGCGGCGGGCTTCTTCGCCACTTTCCGGATGATCAAAGGCATCCGGATAGCCGCCCATCAAGCCCCATACACGGAAGAATGGCGACCAGTCGATAAATTTGCGTAGCTCGGCAATTGGCACGTTTTTAAATTCCACAATACCGGTTTGGTTTGGTGTTGGCGGCACATAATCGGCCCATTCGCCGTTAAAGCCGTCAAAACGGTTGGCGCGGGCTTCTTCAATGCTAAGCTGTTTACGCAGTGGTTTGCGGTTAGAGAATGATTGCTGAATTTTTTCGTAATCCTTCTTGAATTGTTCCCACAATGCCGCACGGCCTTCCGGATTCATCAATGTGGCGCACACCGTTACCGCACGGGAGGCGTTCGAGGTATAGAACACGCCGTGTTGTTTATATTTTGGATACAGTTTAATGGCGGTATGTTCTTTGGAGGTCGTTGCACCGCCGATTAAAACAGGCAAGTTCAAGCCCAAACGGGTCATTTCGCCGAGGAAGTATTCCATTTCGTCTAAAGATGGCGTAATCAAACCGCTCAAGCCAATAAGATCCGCTTTTTCATCAATAGCGGTTTGAATGATTTTGTCCGCCGGTACCATCACACCTAAGTCAATCACTTCAAAGTTATTACATTGCAACACGACGCTCACGATGTTTTTGCCAATGTCGTGCACGTCACCTTTCACGGTGG
>CAKVVS010000181.1:0-3505 GCA_934834395.1 Parahaemophilus parainfluenzae
AACTTGAGAAGCGGGATCTGCCCCCACCAAAATTACTGCGAGCCCGGGTGCTCGTTTGCCTTGAGCACGATAATATACAATTTTACTGGCAACATCTGATTTAATTTTTTTTGATAGTTCAGTACCTGAAATAATTTGAGCAGTCATGCGTTTTTTCCTCAAGATGGCATTAAGTAAACGTTTGCTATTTTAACTGACAACGCCTTATTTTACAAAGACAACAAAAGTGCGGTTGAAAAACTGGAATAATTTTGAGCAATTGAAAGAGGAATCTAAAAAATTAATTGACTGAAAAGAAAAGCTCACTATAATTGTGCTCAATCGTCGGCGAGTAGCGCAGCTTGGTAGCGCAACTGGTTTGGGACCAGTGGGTCGTAGGTTCAAATCCTATCTCGCCGACCACTTCTTTTATATTTCCCTCGAAATTCCATACAAAAGATGTAACCCTTAAAATGCGCCCTTAGCTCAGCTGGATAGAGCAACGCCCTTCTAAGGCGTGGGTCAAAGGTTCGAATCCTTTAGGGCGTGCCATTATATACATTCTCAAAAAATCAAATCATCTTACAAAGTCATAAGTCATTGTTTTACAATGTAAATATTTGTAAATTTTTACATTAAAATATTTACCAAATTATTTCATACCAGTATTATTCATTTCGTTTCATACCGAATGAAACTTTTATGATATTTCGGAGATTTTTTATTTAAAGGAATTAAACCTAATGAAAAAAACACTATTATTTGTATGTTTATTTGGAAGTGCATCTCTTGCTTTCGCAGAAGATACCGCAACAAAAACTGAAGTTTATACTCAAGTAGGAAGACTCGACGAGCGTATTACTGAAACTCGTTCAGTTCTTGATAATCGAATTACAAATGAGCGTAAAGAACTTGACGATCGCATCACGGGTGTCGATGTTCGACTAAATCAAACGGACAAAAGTTTAAACGATCGTATTAATGAAACAGATAAAAATCTCAACAACCGCATTAATGACGAAGTAGGGCGTTTAGATAGAGATATCACAGAAAATCGCCGAGCATTAGATGAACGCATTACGAATACTCAAACTGAAATTGATAATCGTGTAACAACTGAAGTGGGACGTCTTGATGATCGCATCACCAATGCTCAGAAAGATTTAAATAATCGTATTACTGGCGTTGATGAACGTTTAAACCAAACAGATAAAAATCTAAACAATCGCATCAATGATGAAGTGGGTCGTTTAGATGGTCGCATTACTGAAGATCGCCGTGCACTGGATGAAAGAATTACTGAAAATCGCAAAGATTTAGATAATCGTATTACGGAGAATCGCAAAGATTTAGATGAACGAATTACAGAGAATCGTAAGGATTTAGATAATCGTATCACGGGTGTAGAAGAGCGAGTTAGGGATACCCAAAAAAATCTAAATAACCTAGATAACCAAGTAAAAAATAATACAAACAATATTCAAACGAACAGAACTGATATCGATGATCTAAAAAATAGAATCAGCCATAATTCATCAAGTAATACTCAAAACACCAAAGCACTTGCTGATAAAGTAAACAATAACGTGCAAAATATTGCGAATAACGCTTCACGTTTAGATCACTTATCAAATCAAGTGATGACAAATACAAAAGAGATTTCTGATTTACGCTCTGAAATGACACGTTCTACTGAATCATTACGCTCAGATTTGAAACACAACGTGAAAAAATTACGCGCAGGTATTTCAAGTGCCATTGCATTAACACAAGTACCTCAAGCTATTACCTCTGGGGAAAGCGTGCTTGGTGTAGGTGCAGGAACTTTCCGTAATGAAAGTGCACTAGCAGTCGGTTATTCTCGTGCATCTGATAATGGTAAACTGCTATTTAAAGTAGGCGGTACTGCAAGTAGCCGTGGTGATTTTGGTGCGGGTGCAGGTGTTGGAATACGTTGGCGCTAACTAAATACTCGTATAAATAACAAAAGCACGCTTAATGCGTGCTTTTTTATATCCATAAAATATCGGAATCTATGATTTAAAAAATGATCGGGATATTTATAAAGGATTGTAATTTGAATGGCGGTGAGAGGGGGATTCGAACCCCCGATGCACTTTCGCACATACACGCTTTCCAGGCGTGCTCCTTCAACCACTCGGACATCTCACCGTTTTGAAGTGCGTGAAATATAAAGATTTATTCAAGATTAGTCAAGTTTTTTGAGCTAGAACATAAAAAACCCTTTTCCTTTTAGCTAAAATATAGACTTATCTCTTTTCTATCGTCGTATTTTTATGCAAATCAAATCACTCTTTTCTAAAAATGTGTTTCTGGCTGTCAAACCATTTAGCGCATTGAAAGAATCTTTCCGTGAAGGTTACGGAAAACAAAAATTGATTAAAGATATTATTGCGGGGCTCACCGTGGGCGTCATTGCGATTCCCCTCTCCATGGCCTTAGCGATCGCCAGCGGTGTTCCACCACAACATGGTCTTTATACGGCTATCGTAGCGGGTATCGTGATTGCGTTAACCGGTGGATCGCGTTTCAATATTTCAGGGCCAACCGCGGCATTTGTTGTAATTTTATATCCCGTCACCCAACAATTTGGACTCAGCGGATTGCTTATAGCGACGCTACTTTCGGGGATTATTTTAGTCATCATGGCCTTGTCTAGATTAGGGCGATTAATTGAGTACATTCCTCTCCCCGTTACACTTGGTTTTACCTGCGGAATTGGGATCACTATCGGCACCTTGCAAATCAAAGATTTCTTAGGTTTAGACATTGCTCAGATGCCACCTCACTATATTGAAAAAGTGCAAGCTATTTTGACCGCACTTCCGACGATTAACTGGGCAGACACCGCTGTTGGAGTGGTCACCTTATTTCTCCTCACCCAATGGCATAAGCTTCGTTTACCCTTGCCGGGTCATTTACCTGCGGTCATTATTGGGACACTCATGGCATTAGCCTTAGGACAATTTGGTTTCTCCGTTGAAACTATTGGTACGGCATTCCAATACACCTTATCTGATGGTACAACAGGACATGGTATCCCTAATGTCTTGCCTGAATTTGCCTTACCTTGGAATATTCCTAATGCACAAGGTGAAGTCATCAATTGGAATTTTGATCGCATACAAGATATCTTGCCTGCCGCCTTTTCAATGGCTGTATTAGGCGCGATTGAATCACTACTTTGTGCGGTCATCTTAGATAATATGACGGATACCAAACATCATTCCAATAATGAATTACTCGCCCAAGGTTTAGGTAATATTATTTCACCATTCTTAGGCGGAATTACGGCAACTGCAGCAATTGCACGTTCTGCAGCCAACGTTAAATCTGGGGCTGTATCACCAATAGCCAGTGTAATTCATGCACTCTTAGTTTTATTCTCGCTATTATTCTTTGCGAATGCCCTGTCTTATTTGCCACTCTCTTCTATGGCTGCATTGCTATTAATGGTAGCTTGGCATATGGCTAATGTACCTGAAATTATTCGTTTAGCTCGTCG
>CAKVVS010000182.1:0-3492 GCA_934834395.1 Parahaemophilus parainfluenzae
GGCAAATACCTCTTCACCGTACTTGCACTTTTCCTCTTGCAAGTCACATTAGGTGCGGTTGTTGCACACTACACAGTTGAAGGTCAGGAATTCTATGGTATTGATATTTCTCAATACTTCCCATATTCATTAGTGCGTACATGGCATATTCAAGCAGCCTTATTCTGGATTGCAATGGCATTCTTAGCCGGTGGTTTATTCCTTGCACCAATCATTAATGGCGGTAAAGATCCGAAATTCCAAAAATTGGGCGTGGATGTTCTCTACTGGGCATTAGTAGTATTAGTGGTGGGTTCATTCACTGGTAGCTACTTAGCGATTGCGCATATTCTTCCTGAAGAATGGAGCTTTATGTTCGGTCACCAAGGCTATGAATTCATTGACTTAGGTCGTTTCTGGCAAGCAGTGAAATTCGCAGGTATCTTATTCTGGTTAGTCTTAATGCTTCGCGGCACAGTGAATGCGTTCAAACAACCAGGTGACAAAAACTTATTGGCATTATTCTTCGCTTCCGTAATTGCAATTGGTTTATTCTATGGCCCTGCATTATTCTATGGCGAACACACTCACATTTCTGTGATGGAATACTGGCGTTGGTGGGTAGTTCACCTATGGGTAGAAGGCTTCTTCGAAGTATTCTCTGTAGCGGCACTGTCATTCATCTTCGTAAGTTTAGGTTTAGTTTCACGTCGTACTGCGACTGTTGCAACCATTACTGAAGCAGCGTTGTTCTTAATCGGTGGTATTCCTGGTACTTTCCACCACTTATACTTCGCAGGTGCAACTACTCCAATTATTGCTGTAGGGGCATCATTCTCTGCGCTTGAAGTAGTACCATTAGTGTTATTAGGTCATGAAGCTTGGGAACACTGGGCGATGCAACAAAAAACACCTTGGATGGAACGCCTAAAATGGCCTCTTTACTGCTTCGTAGCCGTGGCATTCTGGAATATGTTAGGTGCTGGCGTATTTGGTTTCTTAATCAACCCACCAATTTCGCTTTATTATATCCAAGGCTTGAACACCACTGCCGTTCATGCTCACGCCGCATTATTCGGTGTGTATGGTTTCTTAGCATTAGGTTTCGTATTCTTAATCGCTCGTTATTTACGTCCAGATACACCATTTAACGATAAGTTAATGAAATGGGGCTTCTGGCTATTAAATGGCGGTTTAGTATTAATGATCGCATCAAGCTTATTACCTATCGGTATTATCCAAGGATATGCAAGTATCTCTGAAGGCTTATGGTATGCACGTAGTGAAGAATTTATGCAACAACCTCTATTCGATACCCTACGTTGGGTTCGTTTCGGTGGCGACGTTGTCTTCATCTTCGGTGCTCTCGCTTTCTTCTGGCAAATCTTTACGATGGTATTCTTTAAACCTAAAAAAGCAGCATAATTAAATTTATTATCGTGCAAAAGCGGCTAAGTAACTGGCCGCTTTTTATTTGTGAAAAATCCGTTAAATTTTCTGACCGCACTTTGATCTCCATCAAACCATTTACCTTCTTTTAAGTATGATTAAATTTGTCTTTAGATCTATACTCTTCATACTTTCAACTTTTTTTATAACATTTCAACATGAGTGACAATCCATTCAACGCGAGTTGGTCATCAAAGGGCAATACGCTATGTCTAGGTCATTGGGACATTACTTATCTCGGTTTACCTGTAGTACTGCCACTTGAACGCCGTGATAAAGATATGGGAACAAATAATATTTATAATTTTATAGATCCCGAAGATGAGCTTTACCGAGAAGGCTTAATGGAAGATGATTGGATTGTGGAAAACATCGATTGGCTTTCTGATGTTTTTATCGAGCACAATATCCCTTTAGAAGAAGAAACCATACGAGCATTCTATAAAGCGGTGAATAAGGAAGATTGGCGCTGTGGGAGCTGTGGTGGATGTATTTAATAGCAAAGTGCGGTCAATTTTATCATTGTTTTTATACCGAACTGTCATAATAAAAACACTAGGAAATTCAATATTTCTGATATAGAATTCTCCGATTTGTTTTTTAAAAGGGAGAAAAAAGATGAAACTCGTTGAAGTTAAACATCCGCTTGTTAAACATAAATTAGGCGTGATGCGCGAAGCTGATATTGATACCAAAAAATTCCGTGAACTTGCAACTGAAGTGGGTAGCTTACTTACCTATGAAGCCACTGCCGATCTTGAAACAGAAAAAGTGATTATTGAAGGTTGGAATGGCCCAGTTGAAATCGAACGTATCAAAGGTAAAAAAGTTACTGTTGTACCAATTTTACGTGCTGGCCTAGGCATGATGGATGGTGTATTAGAACATGTTCCAAGTGCTCGTATCAGTGTGGTTGGGATTTATCGTAATGAAGAAACCCTTGAACCCGTTCCTTATTTCCAAAAACTCGCGAGCGATTTAGAAGAACGTTTAGCTATCGTTGTGGATCCAATGCTCGCAACCGGTGGTTCAATGATCTCCACAATTGATTTATTAAAAGCAAAAGGTTGCCAACACATCAAAGTATTAGTATTAGTCGCGGCGCCTGAAGGGATCAAAGCATTAGAAAAAGCACATCCAGATATCGAACTTTATTGCGCATCGATTGATGATCACTTAAATGAACAAGGCTACATCATCCCTGGCTTGGGTGATGCTGGCGATAAGATTTTTGGGACGAAATAATTCCCTTTTAATAAGACGGCATTTATAGCCGTCTTTTTTCCGTGCGTGAAAACACAAAAGCTAAAAAAGCATTAAAACCGACCGCACTTTCAGTTAATTCAAACCGAGAGTTGAAACTAAATGAGTAATCAAACTACAACCGCACCTGTTGAGGTGCAAAGCATGGGCAAACAAGCGTTTGTCGGTTTACAAATGTTATTTGTGGCCTTTGGCGCCTTAGTATTAGTTCCTTTAATCACTGGATTAAATTCTAATACAGCCCTTCTTACCGCAGGTATCGGTACGCTACTTTTCCAACTTTGTACCGGTAAACAGGTTCCTATTTTCTTAGCCTCCTCTTTTGCCTTTATTGCGCCTATTCAATATGGCGTACAAACTTGGGGTATTCCAACCACAATGGGTGGACTTGCTTGCGCAGGTTTCGTCTATTTCGCACTGTCAACCTTAGTGAAATTACGCGGCAGTGCTGCACTCGAACGAATCTTCCCGCCTGTTGTTGTGGGGCCCGTAATTATCATTATTGGTATGGGACTTGCACCAGTTGCTGTTGATATGGCATTAGGTAAAAACAGTGCATATAGCTATGAGCATTCGGTATTAGTTTCGATGATTACCTTGGTCACTACCCTTTCTGTTGCGGTATTTGCTAAAGGTATGATGAAACTGATTCCAATTATGTTTGGTATCGTTGCTGGCTATGTGGTTTGTCTATTCCTAGTCTTAATTAACTTCCAACCTGTTTTAGACGCAAAATGGTTTGAATTACCCCAATTAACTAAACCAGAATTTAATTTAGAAGCCATTCTTTATATGCTACCC
>CAKVVS010000183.1:0-3488 GCA_934834395.1 Parahaemophilus parainfluenzae
ACTGCCCTCACCACGGGCTCACTCATTGGCCTATGGCTTACCAGCTTCTTAGCCGTATATCGTGAAGGGGCGGAAACGGTATTGTTCTATTATGCCCTTGTAGGTGATGCGAAAAGTGCGGTCAGTTTCATCTACCTTTTCGCAGGTATCATTGTCGGCGCAATTATTCTCACCATTTGCTACTTCGTGATGCGTTATACCGTGGTGAAATTACCGCTTAAACCATTCTTTATGTTTACGGGTTCATTTATGTACTTAATGGCCTTTGTATTCGCCGGTAAATCAGTTTTAGAACTCATTGAAGGCAAACTTTTCGAGCCAACGCTGATTAGCGGTGCGCCTGAAATTTCGTGGTTAGGTATTTATCCTTATATGGAAACCTTGATTCCACAAGCAATCTTACTCGTCGCAGCCGTATTTGCTCTGTTTATCATGAAATATCAAAGCAAAAAAGCCGCGTAATACCCAACAATCCTTTAGGAGAAAAACAATGAAAAAAGCACTTTTAGCAACAGCATTATTTGCGGGTATTTTCACCGCGTCTACTGCTAACGCATTCCAAGAATATCCAATCGGTGAAGCGGTAACCATGAATGAAATGGAAATTGCGGCGGTTTATCTCAAACCAATCGATATGGAACCACGTGGTATGGGTTTACCTGCTGCAAAATCAGATATCCACTTAGAAGCGGACATCCACGCAGTAAAAGGTAACAAAAATGGCTTTGGTGATGGTGAATGGATGCCTTACTTAACCATCAACTATACTTTAGTAAATTCTGATACCGGTGAAAAACAAGAAGGTACCTTCATGCCAATGGTAGCGGGCGATGGTCCTCACTACGGTGCAAACGTGAAAATGATGGGCGTGGGTAACTATAAATTAACTTACCACATCGACCCTCCATCAAAAGCAGGTATGCACCGTCATACCGACTCTGAAACGGGTGTAGGCCGTTGGTGGAAACCATTTGATGTTAGCTATGAATTCAAATTCACTGGCATCAAATAATCTCAGGTAAATATTGATTTTACCGACTTGCCTTCCCCTGTTTGTCAGGGGAAGGCAATAGCATTTCATTTAACCTTAAAATATCGTCTGTTTTATCCTATTAAATGGTCAAACTATGAATTATTTTTTTACTTTCCTGCTTCAAGCACTTTTACCTTTTTCATTATTGCTCGGTGTTTATCACAGTAAACAATCCTCTGTAAGTGCAAAAAAAATAATTTGGCTTAGCCTATTCGGTTTTATTGCCGGTATCGTACTGCGCCTTAGTTTACCTGCGGGACAAATCACCAATTTAATCGTCAATGCGGTGATATTGGTGCTCTTGACTATCTTTGCCTTATGTTTAATTTTCGGCAAAGGTCGCTTACCTGCCTTTTGGCAAACCATATTAATGCTCATCGCGGGAAGCTTCTGGGCAAAAGATCCTAATATTACTGCCCTCGTTTCTACTGATGTTATCAATACCGATTCGATCTTACATATAAGTGCGGTCATTTTTGCCTTTGTTTTTTGTCTATGCTTACAAGGCTGGATCTATTTACTTCTAAAACAAGCGGTAAAAACACAACAAAAATCAACCGCACTTTTAAAAGGTGCAATTAGCCTTCTCTTAATTAGCTTACTTGTTCCACTTATTGGCGAACTCTTATTAATTTTAATGAAACTCCAAGTGCTTGAACTCACCAAACTACGTTTAAGCTTTGTTGCGAAATCAGGCGAAATCACTCACTGGTTAAATTACATCTGTGCTGCCTTACTCTTCGTTGTACTTGCCATCTTCTACGGCAAAATTCATTTATCACGCAAGCAACAAGTTAATGCCACACAAGAACCCATTGAAAAACGCCAAAAATTAGCCGCATTGCGTACCTCCTCTCGATTACTTGGTTGGGGATATTTGGCTTTAGCGATTATTTTTACTACCCAGCTTTATTGGGAGCAAATTGCCTCTCGTCCACCACAACTTTCAGAAGCAATTCCTCTGACCTTAGATGAAAAGCAACAAGTCCATATTCCAATTGAACAAGTAAAAGACGGTAAATTACACCGTTTTGTCTGGATTGCTGATGATGGTAAAGCCGTGCGTTTCTTTGTTATTAATCGTCAACCAGATAAATTAAGTCTAGCTGCAGTATTTGATGCCTGCTTGCTTTGCGGTGACCAAGGTTATGTGATGGAAGGTAACCAAGTCGTTTGTGTTGGCTGCGGCGTACATATGTTTATTCCATCTATTGGCAAACCGGGTGGCTGTAATCCAGTGCCGATTGAAGATTGGCAACAAACTGAGACTGAAATTCTCATTAATCGAGCCAGCTTAGAAGAAGGGTTAAATTTATTTAGCACGATTGTTGAAATCGATGTAAAAGATCCGATTAGTGGCGCCCAAATGAAAAATACTAAAACTGAGCACAAATATAATTACGAAGGTAAAACTTACTTCTTTGAAAGTGAGAAAAATCTTGATTTATTCCGTGATAACCCTGAAAAGTATTTAGGTAAGGGGGAATAATGCTAGCAAGAATGTTATTTCAATCTTGGCGTTTTAGCATTAAACGTAAACTGTTGGCCGTGATTACTATTTTCTTAGCGGCGGGCTTAGTCTCTGCACTCTTGGCTGTATCCATTGATATTGGCGATAAAATGGCAAAAGAGCTCAAATCTTACGGAGCCAATATTTTAGTTGAGCCTGCAAGTAATGCCGCCCTGCCTGATGAACTTAGTCATAACGCAGATTTGAGTAGTCAAGATTTTCTCGATGAAAAAGAACTGCCGAATATTAAAGATATTTTCTGGCGAAATAATATCGTGGGTTTTGCACCGTTATTAAGTGCAGATGTAAAAGCGGAAACGCTTTCCGCAAATACTCATGAAAAATTAACCGCACTTGGACAAATTAATGTGCTGGGTACGTTTTTTGATCATAACATCCCTGTACCAGATGAAGATGATTACCATACCGGACAAAAAATTATTAGTCCGTATTGGCATGTGCAAGGTGAATGGGTCAACGATCTTGAAACACCTGAAGGAGAATTTATTCCTGCATTGATTGGTGAGCAGTTAGCTCAACGAACTGGCTTAAAGCTAGGTGATAAAATCCAGCTTCGCTATCAAAATAATGAGCTAGATAATCAAAGTGCGGTCGAAATTACCGGTATTTTATCCACGGGTGGTGCTGAAGATAATCAATTAGTTATGCCGCTCAATGCTGTACAAAAATTACTGAGTTTGGAAGGAAAAATTCAATCAGTTAAAGTCTCCGCGCTTACCGTACCTGAAAATGATCTTTCTCGTAAAGCACGTGCCAATACCGATGCATTGGATGCTGAAGAGTACGATCGCTGGTATTGTACGGCTTATGTCTCATCTATTTCACATCAGTTAGAAGAAGCTATTTCTGGTGCCATTGTTCGCCCTATTTGGCATGTTGCAGCTTCAGAAGGTGTGGTCATTGGTAAAATCCAGTTATTGTTGG
>CAKVVS010000184.1:0-3476 GCA_934834395.1 Parahaemophilus parainfluenzae
CAATAGAACGGAGCATTGTGTCGAGCAACACATCTTCAAAGCCACTGACCGAATAGCCCACTTTTTTCCCTTTCAGATCGGCAAGCGTTTTGATATTGCTATTTTTTAGAACCACTACGCTATTTAATGGGCTGGAAATCAGAGAGCCGACACGCACTAAAGGTAATCCTTCTGCAACTTGTTGATAAAGTTGAGGTTGATAATTAATAGCTAAGTCCACTTTTCCTGCGGCAACCAATTTAGGCGGTAACGATGGATCGGCTGGTTCGATAATTTCGACGTCTAAGTTATTTTTTTCAAAAAAGCCTTTTTGCTGAGCAACGATGATTGCTGCGTGGTCAGGATTCACATACCAATCAAGCATTAAGCTAATTTTCTCTCTTGCTAAACTGGTAAAACTGGCAGTAAATCCAATTAAAAGACTGAAATAACGTATGATTTTCTTCATTTTTGTCTCCTTTTGTCATGAAGAGTTAAACGTGCCAAATAAAACGGCGTAATAGCCAATCAATGCTGAAATATAAACAAAGTGAAATTGCCACTAATATCAGCAACGCGGCAAACATTAAATCTACCTGCATACGAGCGTTCGCGTGAATCATCAAATAGCCAAGTCCTTCTGATGAACCTACCCATTCTCCAATTACAGCGCCAATTGGTGCGACTGAAACAGCAATGCGAAAGCCTGATGCAAATGCGGGTAAAGCGGCTGGTAAACGTACTTTAAGTAATAAACGCCAAGGGGATGGTTTGAATGTTTTGGCGAGATCAATCCAAGCTTGAGGCGTATTGCGTAAGCCATCGTAACAAGCTGCCGTTACAGGGAAATAGATAATGAGAATAGCCATAACAATTTTTGATGGCATTCCATAACCTAGCCAAAGTACGAGTATCGGAGCGATAGCAAAAACAGGAATTGCTTGAGAAATCACTAAAATTGGTAACAGTAAGGACGATGTTTTAGGCGAAAAAGAGAGTAATAGGGCTGATGACAATCCAAAAAGAAAACCCAGTAGCAGCCCTAAGCCAATTTCAATTAAGGTGATTAGTGTATGTTGCCAAAGTAGTTCTGAATGAGAAGTTAATTGCAGCCATACAGCTTGCGGAGAAGGAAATATGTAATGGGGAAAATCACCGAATACACCAATAAGTAGCCAAAGACAAAGCAATATAATTCCAATAAAGAGCGGTTTAAGAAGGCTAAGTTTCATCTTTTTCCCTCTAATAACTCGTTCAATAATTGCTGTTGGAGCATCCACAAATTGTTTTGGTTTAGATCTCGTGGTGCTTTACCTTCAGGTTTTATGACATCGGATAATGCTGATTGATTAGGCTGCGGTGAACGTAATACAAAAATACGTTGGCTTAAGCGTAATGCTTCTTGAGGATCATGGGTAACTAATAACACTGATTTATTTTTTAATAGTTCATAGGCCAAGTTTTGTAATTGGTAACGACTAATCGCATCAAGGGCAGAGAATGGTTCATCAAGTAAAACTAAATCAGCGTTTTGCATTAATACTCGAGCGAGAGCCACTCTTTGTTTTTGCCCTCCAGATAATTGAGCACAGCTTTTATGAAGATGTTCTGACATGCCCACTTGTTCAAGTAATACTTTGGCTTGAATGGTGGTTTTTGCAGATTTATTTCCAAATAGTACGTTTTCTAATTGGACGTTATCAACAATTGAAAGCCAAGGATAAAGGGTATCTTTTTGTGGTAACCATGACACTCGAATATTTGGATGTGAGATGATATTGCCTTGGATTTTCCCTTGTATATCAAGCCCTGCAATTAATCTTAAAAGCGTTGATTTACCTACACCAGAGCAGCCAAGTAAACTGACCCATTCATTAGGTAAAAGCGTTAAATCAAGGTGTTCAAATACTACTTGCCCACCAAAAGCAAGACTAAGATCCTGAATATTCACCATTGCATTAACCTAAGGATTAATGACTAAAGGTAACGACAGAAAAGGAATGAAAAGAGGTATGAAGAATGAGAAAGTATTTTGGCATATTAGTTTCCTACGTCAGTGCTAACTGTTTCAGGTTCACGGGTATCATCTCAGCCATCTTGTGGCACCCCGACTAAATTTGGATAGATTCTATATCTCAATGTAGAATAAAACAATAGAAAAATGACATTAACTTTAGTTTAGACTTTTTTGTTTAGTTCTCTAAAACTAATTTGAGCAGTAACTATAATAAATTAAACCATATACTTACTTTCACATAAGTTGCTAAGCTAGAAAAAATTCTGCCATAATAGACACCCTTTTTGAGTTCAATGCCTAGCGAAGATTTTAATACTTCAAGTGGTAATATTTTTATGCTACAGCAAAATAATACCACCAATTTTGAGCTCACTTTTTCTCATCAAAGGACAAAGCATGTTAAGTTATCGTCACAGTTTCCATGCCGGCAACCATGCCGATGTGTTAAAACACATTGTGTTAATGCTGATTTTGGAAAATCTTTCGCTGAAAGAAAAAGGCTTCTACTATCTCGATACCCATTCTGGGGTCGGACGCTATCGTTTAAGTTCTAACGAATCAGAAAAAACCGGCGAATACAAAGAGGGAATTGGGAGACTTTGGGAAAGAACAGATTTACCCGAAGAAGTGGCTCGCTACGTAGATCTCATTAAAAAGTTCAATTATGGCGGTAAAGAATTACGCTATTATGCTGGCTCACCAATGATTGCCGCGCAATTATTACGTTCTCAAGATCGTGTATTACTAACAGAATTACATCCAAGTGATTTTCCATTATTACGCAATAATTTCAAAGAATTTAAAAATATCACCACAAAATCAGAAAATGGTTTCCAACAACTCAAAGCGACGCTTCCACCAAAAGAACGCCGTGGCTTAGTGCTCATTGATCCGCCTTATGAATTAAAAGAAGACTATGATCTCGTAGTGAAAGCGATTGAAGAGGGTTATAAACGTTTTGCGACAGGCACTTATGCGATTTGGTATCCAGTGGTACTTCGCCAACAAACAAAACGCATTTTTAAAGGATTAGAAGCAACGGGAATTCGTAAAATTTTGAAAATTGAATTGGCTGTTCGCCCTGATAGCGATCAACGTGGTATGACCGCAAGTGGAATGGTGGTGATTAATCCACCTTGGCAATTAGAACAGCAAATGAAATCTATTTTGCCTTATTTGACCCAAACGCTCGTCCCTGAAGGTACGGGAAGTTGGACAGTGGAATGGATTGTGCCGGAATAATCCATTCCAAAATCTCGGTCAAAATAACCGCACTTTTAAATTTTAATTTTATTGGAATACAACACTAAACAAAGTGCAATAACCATAATTAAAATCGCGCCTGCGAATAAGATGGTATCAACTGAGCTCTCATGATTCACAATAATCAGGCGCAACATAGCGGTAATCCCCGCGTAAATAAAATAACGCAAAGGAAAGTGATAGCCGCTTTTAAAATATTGCACGATTAGGCCAATAA
>CAKVVS010000185.1:0-3463 GCA_934834395.1 Parahaemophilus parainfluenzae
ATGCTGCAAGTGGAATACCTAGCACATTATAAATCAAAGCAAAGAATAAATTTTGTTTAATATTCTTTAATGTTGCTCGGGAAATCATTAATCCATCAACTAACTGATCCACCGAATGCTGCATGAGTGTCGCCGATGCGGTTTGCTCTGCAACATCAGACCCGGATTTCATCGCAAAACTTACGTTAGCCATTGCTAATGCGGGTGCATCATTTACACCATCACCAACCATTGCAACCACTTTTCCTTGCTGACGTAATGTTTCAACATAGGCCGCTTTGTCACGTGGACTACAATTACCCCGTGCGGTTTTCACACCAACTTGCTGAGCAACATAATCAACGACAGATTGCTGATCGCCACTCATTATCACCACATCAATATTATGTTGATGTAAACGCTGAACCGCTTGCAAACTATCCTCTTTCAGACTGTCTGCTAATG
Source organism: Parahaemophilus parainfluenzae (assembly GCA_934834395.1). Classification (GTDB taxonomy): domain Bacteria; phylum Pseudomonadota; class Gammaproteobacteria; order Enterobacterales; family Pasteurellaceae; genus Haemophilus_D; species Haemophilus_D parainfluenzae_Q. Next base: position 445 of record CAKVVS010000185.1, read on the forward strand.
CAAATGCACCGATTGGGTTGTCATCTACAGATACCGCAACAATACTCGCAATTTTCCAAATTTGAGGCATATTATCTGGTAAGGTTAATTCACAATAAGTCGGCTTACCGACTTTAACCAAACCTATTCCGTCAATATGAGCAGAAATACCCTGCCCCACTTCGGAATGAACTGAAAGTGCGGTCGGAATTTCAAGTGATTTTTCCTGAGCCGTCAGGACTATTGCTTTAGCTAAAGGATGATTGGCATTTTGCTCAACGGAAGCTGCAATACGATATAAATCTTCCTCAGAATAGACCGCACTTTGTGGCTGCCAAACCTCTGCTATTTTGAGCTCTCCTTGAGTTAACGTTCCTGTTTTGTCTAATACCACCGTATCCACATGCGCCGCCTCTTCCATGGATGCCGCATCTTTAAACCAAATCCCTGCATTGACTGCTTTGCCCATTCCCACCATTATGGCAGCAGGTGTGGCAAGCCCTAACGCACAAGGACAAGCAATAACTAACACAGCAACCGAATGAATTAAGGCAGTAACCCAATCACCTTTTATCCACCAGGTTAATCCAAATGTTATCGCAGAAATTAATAACACGGCTGGCACAAATACAGCAGCAACTTTATCGGCAAAACGAGCAATCGGTGCTTTTGTACCTTGCGCCTCGGAAAGTGCTTTCATCATATCGCCCAATAGCGTTTGCTGTCCGAGTTGATTAGCTCGATAAATAAGACTACCTTGTGTCACCATTGCCCCTGCAAGCACAGGGCTTTGAGACATTTTTTCTAATGGGTGAGATTCACCGGTTAAATGACTCTCATCGCACCAACCACTCCCTTGTTCAACAACACCATCCGCGGCAATACGTTCACCTTGATTAGCCCGTAAAATATCGCCTATTTTTACTTGATCGAGAGGAACCGTTTCCCAATGATTTTCACGTTGAACACTGACTTGTTTTGGGGTGAGTTGTAATAATAGCCCTAAACTGTTTAAGCTTTGTTTCTTCGTTCTTTCCTCAAGAAATTTCCCTAGGCTGACAAAACCAATTACCATCACCGATACTTCAAAATAGACATGAGATGCGCCATCATGCCCCATTGACTGATGATAAAACAGCATAAAGACCGAATAGAGATAAATCGCCAATGTACCTGTACTCACCAGTACATCCATATTGGCTAAACCACCTCGAATACTACCTATCGCACCTTTATAAAAAGGAATGGCTAACCCAAGTTGCACAATGCTCGCAAGAACAAATTGCCACATTGGCGGCATCATCCAAGAATGATGATTAAACATCATCCCGATCATTCCGATTAAAAAAGGAATGTTAATGAACAAAAGCAACCATAAACGCGGACTAATCTTCGTTTCATTGGGCGCGCTAGGCAGCACATTTTGCTTTAGAATGCCATTAAATCCCGCTTTTTGAATAATTGTTAAAATATCTTGTTCTGAAGCCTGAGATGAATCAAATACGACATGCGCTTCCTCCGCAGCAAAATTCACGCCCGCTTCAGAGACAAAATCTTTTCGATTCAACACCTTTTCAATCCGGTTAGCACAGGATTGACAGGTCATCCCCTCGATTTGAATGGCTATTTTTTTATTCTGTTGCATCGAAACCTGCGTCTTCAATTGTTTCAATTAATTGTGTAACACTAACCGCACTTTCATCAAAGGTAATCTCTGCTTTACCATCATCAAGTGTTACAACCGCTTTTTCTACACCATTGAGCTCTTCCAACACTCTCGTGACGCTTTTCACACAACCACCGCAAGTCATTCCTGTTACATGTAATGTAATTGATTTCATATTTACTCCTTAATTATTGATATAGATTGAAATTAGGCTTACTATAAACCTTAACATAAGGTTAAGGTCAAGGATTTTTTATGAACATTAGTGAAGTGGCAAAATTAGTCGGTTTATCAAGTAAACAAATTCGGGATTATGAGAAGTCCGGCTTATTAAAACCAGCACAGCGAAGCCTTTCCGGTTATCGCCACTATGAAGAAAAGGATTTAGAACGACTACGTTTTATTCGTCACTCTCGAGATGTTGGGTTTTCACTCCAACAAATTCACCAACTATTGCAATTACAGGATAATCCCAATCGTAGTAGCCGAGAAGTTAAAGCACTTACGACGCAGCATATTAAAACATTGAATGAGCAAATTCATCACTTGCAAAAAATGGTAGAGGAATTGGAACGATGGCATAACGCTTGTCAGGGCAATGATTGCCCTGAATGCAGTATTTTAGAAGGATTAAAAGGATAAATTAATATTCCCAGCTTTCAGGATCGATGCCTAAATCACGCATGATCTCTTTGGCATTTTCAGGAATCTCATCATGGCGTTCTTTCATTAAATCTGCATCAGTCGGTAATGGCTGTCCCGTAAAAGCATGCAAGAATGCCTCACAAAGCAATTCACTATTTGTTGCATGGCGCAAACTTTTCAGCTGACGACGCGTACGCTCGTTCGTCAAAATTTCCAATACTTTAATTGGAATAGAAACGGTAATTTTTTTGACTTGTTCGCTCTTTTTGCCATGTTCTGCATAAGGACTAATATATTTGCCATCCCAGTTTGCCATAATGCACCTTAAATAACCTGATAATTTATCCGTATTTTAATGAAAAATAAACAAAATGACAATCTAGACGTCTAAAAGTATAGCATGCTATTTCTCTTACATTTACTTACAAACATTTACAATAATTTGCAGAACTAAAAACCATTACTTTTGACTAAATGCCTGTTGCATTCGCAATACATTATTGTTATTTGAGGATAACGACATATTTAATATTGAGGTCTATTATGTCAAAAAAACTTTTTGCTGAATTTTTCGGTACATTTTGGTTAGTTTTCGGTGGTTGTGGTAGTGCAATCTTTGCGGCTTCGGTCAACCTAGGTATCGGTTATGTGGGCGTTGCATTTGCCTTCGGTTTAACCGTATTAACCATGGCTTACGCTGTAGGTCACATTTCTGGTGGTCACTTTAAC
>CAKVVS010000186.1:0-3459 GCA_934834395.1 Parahaemophilus parainfluenzae
GATTAAAACTGACAAAATCCGTAAACCACAACCTGTCCTGTTTTACATCATCGACTATCTCTGGAGCGGTTTTACCGGCTTGAGTGTGGCGATGATGGTAGTTGCCTTGTGGGCTTGGGGCAGCGCAGTATTTGGTGAATTTATGCTGCCTGCTCCCGCGGATGTTTTTCAAAAAGCCCTTGAGCTGCTCGAACATTTCCAACAAAACGAAATCGGTATTTCGTTATGGCGTTCTGTGGTCGGCATTACCATTGCATTAGTCGCTGGCTTAGCCGCAGGGCTGATTGCGGGCAGCTTTAAAACCGCTATGGCATTGCTCAAACCCGTCATTACGATTTTGTTAGCCATGCCGCCAATTATTTGGGTCGTGATGGCCTTATTTTGGTTTGGCTTTGGCAATCCTAGCGTGCTATTTACCATTATCGTATTAGTCGCCCCGCTGACCTTTGCCAGTGCCGCTATGGGCATGGCAAGTGTAAACAAACAACATGAAGAATTGTTTGATGCGTACAAACTCGGATTGTGGAAAAAAATCCGCTATTTGTACGTTCCCCATCTCACAGGCTATGTGATTTCCAGTATTGGCGTCGCGGTTGCTATGGGCGTAAAAGTGGTAATTATGGCTGAGCTTTTGGGAGCCAATGAGGGTGTGGGAGCACAGATTGCCGATGCCAGAGCCATGTTAGATACATCAACGGTCATGGCTTATGTGTTGTTAGTGATTGTGTTTGTTTCCCTCTTTGAATATTTGATTACCAAGCCATTGGAAATCCTGTTCATGCCGTGGAGAAGATAATGCTGAGTTTAAAGAATGTGCGTTTTGAAATTCTCCGCGATCCCATCGTGCGCGATTTCAGTATGGATTTACAACCGGGCGAAGTGAAAACTTTATTCGGCCCAAGCGGTTGTGGCAAAACGACTGTGCTGCGTTTGATTTCAGGTTTGGAAACGCCAAAATCGGGCGAAATCAAGAATACATTTCGTAAAACGGGCTTTCTGTTTCAAGAAAATCGTCTATTAGAAAATCTCACTGCCATGCAGAATATCGCCATTTTTATGGATAATCCTAATGAAAATGAAATCATTGCGCTGGCAGAAAAGATCGGGCTTTCTTCGGGTGATTTGAATAAATATCCGACCGAATTATCGGGCGGTATGGCAAAACGCGTGGCATTTTTGCGTCTATTGCTATGTGGCTGTGATTTAGCCTTATTGGACGAACCTTTTGTCGGTTTGGATCGCGATTTACGTGATATTTTAGCCGCTATGTTAGTGGAAAAAATTGAGCAACAAGGCATGGCTTGCATTTTAGTGACGCACGATCGTTTTGAGGCAGCTCGATTAAGCCGAGAGATTATGCAGCTTTCTCCAAAAGGGATGGATGTGCAAAATGTGATTACCTTGCCAACGCCATTATCCGAACGCAATTCAGCCTTTGAAGAAACCGTAGTCGCACGCGAATTTCAAGGAATCCATTATTATGAATAATTTCTTTACCCATCCAATGCGACCGTTTTTTGTTGGGGCCGCCATTCTAGCGATTGTTGGTGCCTTGAGCTTTTTCATCAACCCCGATGATCTCATCCTACACCGCAAAATTTTCTTAGAATTTATGCTGCCAGCCGCATACGGCGGCTTTCTGACAGCTTCCATGCTCGAATGGACAAATTACAAAGGTAATTTAAAACCTATTGCGACGATTTTAGCGGTGCTCTTGCTTGCAGGATTGGTGTTATTGCCATTTTCCCCGCAAACTGCCTCGTTTTTAGTGGCAGCTTATTGGCTCGCGTTGTTACTCTTTTGTGCTTGGCTGTTTTGGTTGGATCGCAATACCGACAATTTTACTTTACTGATGTTACTTGCAGCATTTACAGTTTGTCAGACTGCTTACGCCATGACTGATAGCCTGAAATTATTGCGGGCACAGGTGCATTTGAATATGGCGGCAGTGATGTTTGTATCAATCCGAGTCAGCATTCTATTAGGCGCAGAGGCACTGAAAGAAAGTACATTGAAAGATCCCGTATTCATCCCAAATGTCGTGTATAAAAATATCGCGATTACATTTTTATTACTTCATACCGCAGCAGAGCTTTGGTTGCCTGCACAAACAGCCGCTTTTACAGCCTTTGCCGTTGGCTTTATTTTGCTTGCCAAGTTACGCGAATTACATCATCACGAACTGCTACGTAAACATTACGTACGCACTTATTATTTCCTTCAACTGTTCGCCGCAATTGGCTATTTGTGGATGGGCATCAATAAATTAATTGATGAACCTACTGCCGATCCATTACACATGGTGACACTCGGCGGCATTCTCGGCAGTATGATGATGATTTGGCTCACCGCGGGATTATGGCATAGTGGTTTTACGAAACTGGATTACCCAAAACTCTGTCGCCTTGCCGTGCTTTGTCTTTTCACGGCGGCGCTTTCCCGGGCTTGTTTAATGTATGTGGACGAGCTGTTTTTTATCACGATTCCCGCTATTTTAATTGCCATTGTGTTTGTGCTGTATCTCGCAACCTTTGTGCCGATATTCCGAAACAATGCCTTTACGGATGATCCGGAATAATGACCAATCCGCACATCCACGTGCGGATTTTTGATATTTTTTAGACCGCACTTAATAGGCTTTTAATTGGGCCATGGCTTTACAATCTGCAGCTTGATGATCATATTCAGTAATTAAACTCTGTAAGAAATGTTTAATTTCAGTCAGTTCGGCAATTTTTTCTTCGACTGAAACCAAATGTTTTGCCAACATACTATCCACTTCACAATGTTGAGATTGCTGCGTTTTCAACGCATTAAAAAATTTAATTTCGGCCAAACTAAAATCTAACGCTCGGCAGGTTTTAATAAATTTTAATTGCTTCAAACTGGCTTCATCATAATCTCGATAACCATTTGCCAGCCGTTTAGGCTCTGGCATTAACCCCATTTTTTCATAATACCGAATCGTTTCTAAATGAATACCGCTTTGTTTGCTCAATTCGTGAATCTTCATCTTGTTAAAATTAAGCCTTGACCTTGTAGTTACTACGGGCTTTATACTTTATCCCAAGTTAATCAAATACACAATAAGGAGCAATATGTCTCACCATCATTCTCATGAACACCACGAGCACGCTCATGAGCATCACGACCATATTCCACAAAATAAAAAAATTTTGGCATTCAGTTTTATCGTCATTACAGGCTTTATGATCATTGAATTTCTTGGGGGATATTGGTTTAACAGCTTAGCATTAATAGCTGATGCAGGGCATATGGCAAATGATAGCCTGTCATTATTTTTAGCGCTATTGGCACTTTTCTTATCCGCTCAACAACAACGATACATTGCCCTACTTAATAGCGGCTCATTGATTGTTGTGGCATTAATGATTTTAGTTGAAGTGATTCAACGTTGGCAGCATCCAACCGAAATGTTGGCATTGCCAATGCTAGGAG
>CAKVVS010000187.1:0-3456 GCA_934834395.1 Parahaemophilus parainfluenzae
ATAGCTCAGCAGGGCTTTATAATAATAAAAACTATCCTGAAACCAAAACCTTGGCAGGAAGCAAAGCTGAAACCGCTCGTTTATATCGTCAGAACTATGCTTTAACCTATGAAGGTAAATTCGATCATTTCGACAATAAAACCTATATTACTTTTGATAAAACTAAAAACAGCCGTTTACCAGAATATTTAGCAGGTGGCCCAGAAGGCAGTTATTCGAGTACATCAGCCTTTAGCGATTCTATTCTTAAAAATACGCGCTTTAGTTCTGAATTCTATATCCCATTTACCTTGGGTGTAGAGCATATGCTGACAGTTGGTTTTGAAGGCGTACACAGCAGTTTAGATGATGCTTCTTCTATGACACAGTTACTCGGCGGAAGACGTGTTGGCAATAAAGTAGTTTATGATTTGAAAGAACGTTTACCAAGTGGTATTTCAAATGTACGAGGTGGTCATAGCAGTCAAACTGAATGGGCAGTATTTGTTGAAGATAATATTTCAGCAACCCAATCTACCATCCTAACGCCATCTTTACGTTATGATTACAACACCTATTCAGGTTCTAATGTAAGTGGTGGATTAAACTTCTTACAAAGTCTCAACGATGATTGGAAAATTAAAGGTGGGATTGCAAGAGCTTATAAAGCACCGAATCTTTATCAAACTAACCCGAATTACTTGTTGTTTACTTTAGGTCAAGGCTGTCCAACGAATGTACCGAATAATAAAACCTGTTATTTCCAAGGTAATAGCGACATTAAACCAGAAACCAGCTGGAATAAAGAAATCGGAATTGAATATGATAAAGACGGACTTCTAGCTTCTGTAGCTTACTTCCGTAATGACTATCGTAACAAAATCGTGTCTGATGGTGAATTTATCGGCCTAACCAACTTAGGTAACTATGTATATAAATGGGGTAATGCAAACCGCGCAGTGATTGAAGGTTTTGAAGGTAATCTGACATTACCATTAATCCAAGATAAATTAAATTGGGTGAATAACTTCACTTATATGCATAAAACCAAAAATAAAGATACGGGTAATCCGCTTTCTATCGTGCCAAAATATACCTTGAATTCAAGCTTAAGTTATCAAATTACAGATAGCTTGGATGCAATGTTAACTTATACGCAATACGGTAAACAAAAATCCCGTAAAAATCCGGAAAATCGTATGGAAAATGGTAACAATAAATACGTTAATCAGCTTGCTGGCTCAGAAGATATTGGTAGCTATGCAGTTTGGGGATTAAGTGCGGGTTACAATTGGAAAGATACAATCAGCATTCGTGTTGGCGTAAGTAACTTATTTGATAAACGCATTTATCGTTCATCAAGCAGTACAAATTACAATGCTCATACTTATAACGAACCTGGTCGTGCCTATTACGCAACGGTAAAATATACTTTCTAAGTAAGATATAGATGATTCAAGCCCTGTTTGTACAGGGCTTTTTTATGAGTAAGTAATTTAGACAACAAAAACGCAAAGAAATCTTGACTTAATACCTAAAAATAAATAACGATTATTATCGTTTTAAATCTATGAAAGGTATACATAATGAAGAGAGCAAATTTTGCCTTATTGCCACTTGCCGTATTTGTTGCAGGTCATGTCCAGGCTGAAGAAAAATTAGATGTGATTAATGTTGTTTCCGAGAACAGCGGGGCAAAAAGTAAGACTAATGTGATTACAACAAAAACAATGGAGCGTAGCACTGAGACTGAATTAAAAGGTTTATTAAAAGATGAACCAGCAATTAATTTTGGTGGCGGTCGTGGTACATCACAATGGTTTACAATTCGTGGTATGGGACAAGATCAAGTTGATGTGAAAATTGATGGTGCTTATACCGATGCACAATTATTCCATCACCAAGGTCGTTTTATGTTTGATCCGTCCTTATTAAAACGTGTTGACGTGCAAAAAGGGACAGGTTCAGCAAGTGCTGGAATTGGAGCTACAAGCGGTGCAATTGTTGCAGAAACAGTTAGCGCAAAAGATTTGCTCAAAGAAGGACAAGATATCGGTTTCAAAGTTAATGCAGGTGTAAGTTCAAATAGTGGTTGGTCTAAAGGTGCGACTGTTTATTCTAAGGCTGGTCCGCTAGATGCGTTAATTTCTGGAAATTGGGTTAACGAAAATGACTACAAGGGTGGTCATAATTTTAGCAATTTAGAGGGTAGTAAAAAAGTTCAGAACAGTGCATTGCATCAACGTGGTTTACTCGCCAAAGTTGGTGTTGATATTACAGAAGAACAGCGTCTTGAATTAAGTCATCGTCAAGAGCGCCATTATGGTGTTCGCGCACTTCGAGAAGAATTTGACTTTTCGCAAGATTGGTTAACCGCTAGCGCCAGAAATGGTAATCCACCAACCCTTACAAAGGAACAGCGAGCAAATGGCTATACTTTAAGCCAAGAAGGGAATACTTGGTATGTTTTAGATCGTAATGGTAACAAAATTATAAATAGTAGTAATAACGCCCCTCGTTATCGTATTACACAAAATGATACGACAAACTTAGAATGGAATGGTAAGAATATGGGCTTTGTGACGAATGCTAAAGCCAATGTGTATCATTCTGTGATTAATCGTAAAGAGCCAAGTGAGAATTCAAAAACACGTTTAATTGCTAATGGGGCAAATTTAAATTTAGAAAGCGCAGTGGGACAGTCTCATCTTATTAAATACGGTGTTAATTATCGTGATCAAGAGGGTAAACCTAATTCGTTAACCGTACAAAACGGTGTTCAAATGAAAACCCAAAAGAAACGTGATGTCGGTGTTTATGCAGAAGGTATTTGGGGCTTAGGTGCTTTTACCTTAACAACCGGATTACGTTATGATCACTTTGATTTCCGAGCAATGAATGGCAAAAAATCGCATAAGGGAAGCGTAAATCCGAGCGTCGGTTTAATTTATGAAGTGAATAATGATCTAAGCTTTAATGCGAGCTTAAACTATGCAACACGTAGTCCTCGCTTCCATGAAGTGATGCTATCTTCAGGTTCAACTCTAGGTAGAACAGCTGTTTACTCAATTGCATCGAATATCAAACCGGAGAAATCACGCAACGCAGAAGTGGGTTTCAATTACAAACTTGCTGATAATTTCTCTTTAAACGGTAGTTATTTCTGGCAAACGGTAAAAGATACACATGCATTTACGCAAGTAAGCCCTGGTTTTTATGAAATCCAAAATGCAGGTAAGCTAAGAAATCGTGGGTATGAAGTCGGTGCTGCTTATAAATATGAAGGTTTAACATTACGTGCAGGTGTAGCTTATAGTAAGCCTGAATTAGATGGCAGAACAGTAGATAGTACCGTGATAGCTATTCCGATTGGACGTACTTGGACTACAGGTGTGTCTTATCGCTTCACTCAACCTGATATTGAAATTGGCTGGAAAGGTCGCTTTGTGCAACATACCAGTTATGACGCTACAACGA
>CAKVVS010000188.1:0-3455 GCA_934834395.1 Parahaemophilus parainfluenzae
ATCCGCTTGTTTGGCTAATTTACCTTGTGCCGCAGCCACCGCAATAGTCACACTTGGCATCGCTGGTGCGCCATAAATGGTAAATTGTTCTTTTGTTGCTGCAAAGAGAGAAGGCGACATGCCCGCTGCCGTAAGTGCTGCGCTCATTCTTAAAAAATTACGTCTATTCATTGCCATGGTTATCTCCTTATTGAATCAAACTCAATGCTTGTATTTTGATAATAGTTTTCATTCATTATCTTACTAGCCGTGACTAAAGTAAAGAAAAGCAAAAGTGCGGTCAGATTTTTAGGTGTTTTTAAATTCTTCTACTTTGTTAAGTCGTAACTCCAATCCAACAACTTAAAGATTTCTTCGGTTTCTACGCCATGATCTAACACAATCGTTAGCCAATGGGTTTTGTTCATATGGTAAGCGGGTAAGAAATTAGGTGATTGCTGTAAGATGCTTACCATATCGGGTGGACATTTGAGATTGATGAAATCTGTTGTGCCTTCTTCTTGTAAACCCAATCTAATCTTCGTAATTTTGCCGATAAGTGCATACCATTTTCCTTTACCATTGCCATGACGCAAGATTGCATATTCTGGAAATTTCGACCAAAGATATTCTGGCTGCGTAGCATATTGTTTGGCAGCATAATCAAATATTTGTTGTACTTGATTCAAGTTTTGCTCCTTGAATAATGAGTTGGTTTGTCATCGTTCTTAGAATAAACAAAGACCGCCTGAAAATTGAATTTCAGGCGGCTTTTTAGACTTAAGTTACCAAATATTACCATTTAAAGTGCAGTCATTTTTGGATATTTTTAATTACTCAGTTACATAGAAAACTTGTTTTTCAAATTCATGTTTTCCAATTTTTACAGTAAGTACATATTTACCGGTAGGGTCCCATCGACCGAATTCCCAGCAATTTGTTACATATTTTCCATTTTCTAACGGTTTGGCAGTATAACTAATGCTGTGAGTTTTTTTATTAGGGGATGATGTTATTTGTCCATTAGTCGCGTCATTGAACTCCATTTGACTTTTAGCCTGTGCTTTGAATGTTTCAGTGACATTGACAGTTTTTCTGAAATGTCCTGTTGCAATCCAACATACTTTCTCATTTTTATTAGAACGAGAAATTTCTTTTTTATGTAAATCGACTGAGGGCATTTGGGTTCTATCAAAGATAGAAAGATAAATATGAGGCTCGTCAGCTTGTTGTTTAGTGTCTTTTGATTGTTCGGTTACAGCCAGGGCCGAGATTGGAAATATTGTTGCTAAGAAGAAGGTTAATTTTTTCATTTTTGATTCCTTTTTATGTAATAAGTTGGTTTTATTGAATAACCATCATTCCGATACATCCCATATCAGCTAACATCAAATTTGATGCACCAAATAAAAAAGGATGGCTATTTGATGAAGGTTGCTCAAATTTTACTAAAATTTGTACTTTCTTTTTCACCCAAACGGTGTCTTTCCAAACAAGTTCAGTTGGACTGATATTGACGTCATCTTGATTTTCAATAACAAATTTTGCACTCTGAATGGTAAAACCGACAGGCAACGAGCTGTTGATAATCCAACGTTCGACAGTACCGACTTTAGCTGAAACATCAACTCGACGCGGATCAAAACGTTGTTTGTTAATTAAGCCGTTAGTCACATCTAGTTCAAAGGTGCGTTCTTGGGCGATTTTACTTTCGAGCATAGCCGTGGCATCAGTATTGAATGACTCATTCATTTTTTTGTTGAATGCAGAGATTTCACCAAGTGGACGAAGTTCTAAAACGGTGTTATCTGCAAAATCATTACCTGAACTGAACACATTTTTGATTTTGTCGAAGAAACCACGTTTTACGCCCGAAATAAGTGATACACCTTCCCCTTCGCTTAAATTGACTAGCACTTCTGCTCGTTCACCTGGTGCAAGAATAAGAGAGTTAATCGCTTTACCTTGTGATAAAAAGCCTAAATCTCTCGCAACAAGCAACATGTCTTGTTCGTTATCTAAACGGAGATCATAGGCTCTTGCCAATGAGGCATTAAGTAAGCGTAAACGTACCCAACCGCGAGGGGCGTCAAGATAAGGCGCTTCTTGTCCATTCACAAGAAGACGGTTGCCGACAAAGTGCGGTTGATTTTGCTTAAATAATTGCAATCCATCACCATTAAACTCCATGTCTTGTAAGATTAATGGAATATCGTCCACACCGTATTTATGAGGTAGCTGAGATTTTAAGCTTTGATCATCTTCAATTAACCACATCCCGACGATGCCGCGATAGGTTTGATAAGCCGAGTTAGCCAAGGTCGCTGAACGATACCAGCAAGTCGAGGCAGGTTGGTCTATTGGGATAATCGGTGCCCAAGATTCCCCTTTTTTTAGGACTTTTGCAGCACCACCAAATAATTCGCCACTGGCTTGCAGTCCTTGAATGGAGAGGGCAATGCTTTGTGGCAAATTGTTGTGATAATTGAGTTTTGCAAAGGAACCCGATTTGATGCGAATAGTGGGGCCAAGATAATTGCCGTTAAAACCCCACACACTGACACTATGGGAGCCATCTAATTTGTAGCCGGTTTCTTCCATATTAAGAATAATTGGGCGGCCACGTTTTGCTTCCATCAACGGAGGAATGGTTAATTTTTCACGGGATGCTGCCAATACCGATTGAGGTGTGGCGGCAAGTGCGGTTGAAATTGCGGTAGTTTTTAATAATTGGCGACGAGAAAGACGCAACATATTATTTTCCTTGTGCAATTTCCGCATCGAGTTCAGCGATGCGTTTTTCCATCAAATCGTGGCAGTAAGTGGCGAGTTCGCGCACATTGTCTTTTGTGCAGGATGATACATCAATCGGATCCATCATTTCACAAATCACCTTACCGTTATCCCAACGATTCAAATCAATCTTGTTATGAGTAGTGGAACACACAACAGGCACGATTGGCACACCAGCTGCAATCGCTGCATGGAATGCCCCTGTTTTGAAAGGTAACAAACCGCGCCCACGGCTACGTGTCCCTTCAGGGAACATCCAAATTGACAGGTTGTCTTTATTGATACGACGAGCAAGTTCTGTCATCGTGCTGTGTGCTTTAGAACGATTTTCACGATCTAAGAAAATATTGCCTGTCACCCAATACAAAATGCCGAAAAAAGGAATCCAAATCAGGCTTTTTTTACCTACACTCACCGTGCGAGGTAATACCATGTAAGAGATGGTCACCATATCGAAATTATTTTGGTGGTTACCGATATAAATACAACGCGGCATATTCTCTTTATTTTGTGGAAAACGGTGTTTTACTTCTAAGCCAAATAATGGGTATAAGCGGCCAAACCAGCGAGCCATAATGCCCACATTGCTTGGATTTTTGAAACGAATAAAGGAATAGAGCGTACCGAGCACACAAATTAAAATACAACAAAGTGCAACGATGAGAATTCTGGCAATTTTTAAC
>CAKVVS010000189.1:0-3432 GCA_934834395.1 Parahaemophilus parainfluenzae
ATGCATGTTAAGGATGATCGGATTACATATGTAGAAACAGATAATACTGGAACAGATACTTATAATCTTGATCATCAGGTGCGGGCCTGTTTACGTGGACGTTCTATGAGACGCCGTGTGTATAACCCAGATCGTTTGAAATATCCTATGAAGCGAGTAGGTAAACGAGGAGAAGGTAAATTTAAACGAATTAGCTGGGATGAAGCACTGACGGAAATTGCCGATGCACTTAAACGCAATATAGCTAAATATGGTAATGAATCCATATATTTAAACTATGGAACAGGCACGCTTGGTGGGACAATGACCAAATCTTGGCCACCAGCATCTACAATGCTTGCGCGTTTTATGAACTGTATCGGTGGATATTTAAATCATTATGGTGATTATAGTACCGCACAAATTGCAGTGGGGTTAGATTACACTTATGGTGGTGGTTGGGCTCTAGGCAATGGAATGGCGGATATCGAAAATACCAAATTAATCGTGTTATTCGGTAATAACCCAAGTGAAACTCGTATGAGTGGAGGTGGATTAACTTACTGTATTGAACAAGCAAAACAGCGTTCCAATGCAAAAATGATTTTGATTGATCCACGTTATACTGATACTGGAGTGGGACGTGAGGACGAATGGATACCGATTCGTCCAGGTACCGATGCTGCATTAGTTTCTGCACTAGCATATGTGATGATCACCGAAGATTTAGTTGATCAACCATTCTTGGATAAATACTGTGTGGGTTATGATGAGAAAACGTTACCAGCAGATGCGCCAAAAAATGGTCATTATAAAGCTTATATTTTAGGTGAAGGAGATGACGGTATTGCCAAAACGCCAGAGTGGGCATCAAAAATTACAGGTATTCCAGTAGATCGGATTATTAAACTTGCTCGTGAAATCGGTAGTACTAAACCAGCGTTTATTTCTCAAGGCTGGGGACCACAATGCCGTAGTAATGGAGAGTTGATTTCCCGTGCTATTGCTATGTTACCTATTTTAACGGGTAATGTAGGTATCCATGGTGGTAATACGGGCGCTCGTGAAAGCGCATATAGTATCCCATTTGTGCGTATGCCGACTTTAGAAAACCCTGTGAAGGCAAGTATTCCAATGTTTATGTGGACTGATGCGATTTTTCGAGGCAGAGAAATGACCGCACTTACTGATGGTATTCGAGGTGTAGATAAATTATCGGCCCCAATTAAGGTAATTTGGAACTATTCTAGTAATTGCCTTATCAATCAACATGCACAAATTAATCGCACACATGATATTTTGCAGGATGAAAGTCAGTGCGAAATGATCATCACGATAGATAATCACATGACCTCTACTGCGAAATACAGTGATATTTTGCTACCAGATTGTACGACTTCCGAACAAATGGATTTTGCATTAGATGCGTTCGTTGCGAATATGGCGTATGTGATTTTTGCCGATCAAGTCATTAAGCCATCTTTTGAATGTCGCACTATTTACGATATGTTGAGCGATCTGGCTGATAAAATGGGGGTAAAAGATAAATTTACTGAAGGTCGAACACAAGAGGGATGGTTGCGGTACATTTATGAGCAATCTCGTGAAAAACTGCCAGAATTGCCAACCTTCGAAGAGTTTAGACAACAAGGTATTTTCAAAAAAGTAGATCCGAATGGTTTTAAAGTTGCATACAAGGATTTCCGTGATGATCCTGAAGCACATCCGCTAAAAACACCATCAGGAAAAATTGAAATTTATTCTTCACGTTTAGCTGAAATTGCTAAAACTTGGAAGTTAGCGGAAGATGAAGTGATTCATCCTTTACCTGTTCATGCACAAAGTTTTGAACATTATGGTGATCCATTAATGGAAAAATATCCACTACAACTCAGCGGTTTCCACTACAAAGCAAGAACCCATTCTACCTATGGTAATGTTGATGTTATAAAAGCAGCAAACCCACAGGAAGTATGGATGAATCCGATTGATGCTGAACCTCGTGGTATTAAAAATGGCGATATGATTCGTATTTTTAACGATCGTGGTGAGGTGCGTATCCATGCAAAAGTCACTCCGCGTATTATTCCAGGAGTCGTTGCCTTAAGTGAAGGTGCATGGTATGCACCAGATAAAGATCGCATAGATCATTCAGGTTGCGTTAATGTGTTGACTACCCAAAGACCATCACCGTTGGCAAAAGGTAACCCGCAACATTCTAATTTGGTTCAAGTGGAACGCTTGTAGGAGGTGAAGTATGAAACAATATGGTTTTTATTTTGATTCAGAACGCTGTACAGGCTGTAAAACTTGCGAATTAGCCTGTAAAGATTACAAAGATTTAGGTACAGACGTAAACTTTCGTCGGATTTATGAGTATACAGGGGGAACTTGGAATCAGCAATCGGATGGCTGTTGGCATCAAGATGTATTTGCCTATTACATGTCTATCTCTTGTAACCATTGTGAGAATCCAGCGTGTACTGCAGTTTGTCCAACGGGAGCAATGCACAAAAATGAAGATGGTTTTGTTATCGTAAATGAAGAAACTTGCATTGGCTGTCGCTATTGTCATATGGCATGTCCTTATGATGCACCACAATATGATGCTCAAAAAGGTCATATGACAAAATGTGATGGATGTTATTCTCGAGTTCAAGCAGGGCAAAAACCAATTTGTGTTGATGCTTGTCCATTGCGAGCTCTTGATTTTGCACCGATTGATGAGTTGCGAGCTAAATACGGTGACCAAGCTTCCATTGCGCCGTTACCACCAGCAGAGATTACTCATCCAAATTTAGTGGTGAAACCAAACAAAAATTCCCGTCCAAGTGGTGACACAAGTGGATTCTTAGGCAATCCAAGAGAGGTGTAAGATGAACGCTGGATTACATGAACTTCCATTAGTCTTTTTCACAGTATTAGCTCAAAGTGCGGTCGGAGCTTGGCTTATTTTTACTTTCGTGCTACTGGGTGAAAAAAATGAGAAAAGTCTAACTTACATTCATAAAGCGATGTTTGTAATTTTAGTTATTTTAGGTTTAGGTTTTATTGCCTCTGTCATGCATCTCGGAACACCGATGCGCGCATTTAATTCACTTAATCGTGTCGGTGAATCGACGATGAGTAATGAAATCGCTTTAGGAATCGTATTCTTTGTTTTGGCGGGGCTGTATTGGCTGATTGCTATTTTAGGTAAAATGCCCACTTCCCTTGGATACGCATGGCGGATTTTAACTGCGCTTTCAGGGCTTTGCTTTATGTATATGATGAACCAAGTTTATCATATTGTCAGTGTGCCTACTTGGAATACCGTCATAACATCTTGGTCATTTTATCTCACCGTCGCATTAGGTGGTTTGGTATTAGCTTATACACTTTTGATATCAAATAAACAACGAAGCTACTCACTTAATTTTGTGCCTGGTTTATTTGCTCTTGCCGTATTATGTG